>JAUWMJ010000008.1 GCA_030613225.1 Desulfobacterales bacterium | reverse complement strand
TAAGCGCTGATTACACGGACTTTGATTGGTATTGTTTTTCTCATAAAGGTGCATTTCTTGTTGCGCAAGGATCCTTTTACGAACAATTTACACCAGGTGTGCCTGGTTCCGTCACGAATAATTTCACCAATATTTTAATTTCAGATCTCGTAAAATGTTAGAAAAGTAGGTCTTTTTTTTGGACATTATCAGGCGTAGTGAAGCCTTTTCGGAGCATAGGTTTCAGGCTGGCTCTCGCTTTTTTACTACTGACACCTGATCCGCCTCCGGCGGAACACCTGAAGCTTGAGTGCAGTGTCCAATTATTATGCAATCCTGCGTCACATAAGGGTTCGCCGCGATTTTTTGATGATTGATGACGAGGTCTGAATTCAGCACCTATTAATTTATTTTTAGCGCCATGCCAATGTCTTGACAACAGTATTTTTTTTGTTCACAATCATACAGACAATACCTATCATTTGATGAATTCACCTTTTAACAAATATAGCGCTATTTAATTTTGACGGTCTCGTAAAAAGCCATTTTTTCACCACTAAGCTCACAGAAAACACAGAGAATATCTTATTTTATTAACTATTTATCTCTGTGATCTCAGTGGCCTCTGTGGTAAATTTGACTTTTTACGACGCCATCAATTTTGCGGATGAGATAAAATGACAGATAAACGTGTTTTAGTAATCGGTGGTGGGTTTGCCGGTCTGGCGGCAGCATTGTCACTGGCGGAATTAGGTATTAGAGTTGACCTCCTGGAAAAAACAGATTTTCTTGGAGGACATGCCATCCAGTATACATGTAAGGCAACGGATAAATGTGTCAAATGCGGGGCTTGCATGGTGGAAGAAAAACTGGACCAGGTGGTGCATCATCCTGGAATAAGGCTGTTGACCGGCAGCCGTTTGGAGCAGATCACCAGCTCCGAAGGATTCCATGGGACGGTGCAGGCAGGACCGGTGTTTATTGCCCCTGGAAAATGCACCGGGTGCGGCCTCTGTTTTGAACAATGCCCTTCCAGTGGTGCTGTTGCCGGAGGATATTCAAAAAATCATATTCCGTTTTACGCTATTTCCGCGAAACAATGCCTGTACCTGAAGAATAAATCCTGCACAATCTGCCAGGACGCATGTCCGGAAAAAGCGATAGACCTGGAACGTAAAGGGTCAACATCCACGTTGGAAGCTGATGCCATTATCATTGCCACAGGCTTTAAACCGTTCAGCCCTGAAATAAAGCCGTACGGATACGGAGTCTTTAAAAATGTCGTCACCAACCTGGACATGGAAAGAATGTTACGACAAAATGGGTGGGTAAGAAAGCCTTCAGATCACACTGAGCCGGGTCGGATCGCGTTTGTCCAGTGTGTCGGTAGTCGAGACGCCAGACTCGGTCATCTTTGGTGTTCCAAGGTTTGCTGCGGGTCGGCTTTGCGAATGGCACGTCTCATAAAAACCAGGCAGCCTGAAACAGACATAACCGTCTTTTACATGGATATTCAGACGTTCGGAAAGGATTTTGAACAGTTCTATGCGAATATCAAGGAAGAAGTAAGAATGGTGAGGGCAATTCCCGGTGATATTGATCAAAGGGACGGTGACCGGCTGGCGGTTACCTTTTGGGACAACCATGCCTGCGAGACGATTCAGGAGAATTTTGATATTGTGGTGCTATCCGTGGGAATTGAGCCTTGTAAAGGTACCCAAGACACTGCTGATCTGCTGAACTTGCAACTATCCGATTCAGGATTTCTCGACACTTCCGAAAAGGATGGAGCAACTTCCGTAAGCGGCGTTTTCGCGGCCGGAACAGCTATCGGACCTATGAGTATTCCAGAGACTATCGCCAGTGCCGGACAGGCCGTATGGGAAGTGGTGAAATATCTGGACATGAAGAGACGATGATGAATTAGAGTTTTTACGAATTCTTAACCAAAGGCGTAATGGTGAATGCAAAAACAGCAATACTGGGAAGCGGTTCCTGTGCCTGCGATCTGGCAACAGAACTTCTGGCAGGTGGTGCCCAAATAATTATGGTAACTGATCAAAGTCGAGCAAAAGTGTTGCTGCCCGATGGACTGGATATCGAGGATGGAACGGTTGAGGTCCTTACACATACCCAATGCCTTGCTTGCCGAGGTACGGCTGGCAATTTTGAGCTGCTTTTGTCAACAGAGGGAAAAGCATACACGAGGTCTGTTGGCAACATAATCCTGGCTTACTCGGCTGACGCAAGACCAAATTTCGGACTTTACGGACTTAAACCGTCAGCCGCAGTTGCCTCACTTGCTGCTGTGATGGAATATCTGGAAACCGGCATCGGTTTGGAACATAGGTTGGACGGAGTGCAAAAAACTGTTTTTCTGACCGGGCTGGTCGGGGAAAGCAACCCGGTGACCGCACAGGCGGTCATGCGTACGTCACTTAGGCTGCAGCAGGAGTTCGGTCAACAGACTTACATTTTAACCGGCAATCTAAAAGTTGCCGGCAACGGCCTTGAAGGCCTGTATCATGAAACCAAACAAGCCGGAACAGTTTACATTAAGTTTTCAGAATCAAGGCCTGAAATTGATCAGGACAAAAACGGCCTGGTGACCCTGATCTTCTTCGACGAGATAACAAGGGCCAAATTCAGGCTTACACCTGATCTTCTGGTAGTCGATGAAACAATCGTTCCTTCCGGTTTTGCTTCCGATCTGGCCGGGAAGGTGGCACTTGACACAGATACGGACGGGTTTTTACAGACGGACAATGTCCACCGTGCCACTGTTTTGACCAACCGGAAAGGCATATTGGTTGCAGGCTCTTTGCGCAGTATTCAATCCGACCAGGATCAGAAAACAGATGCCGCTAATGCCGCCCTGGCAGTAATGAAGCCGCAAAACGAACCGGAGACGACACTTCAGGACAAGGCTGAAATCGATAGCAGTGGTTGTGTCAAGTGCCTTACCTGTTACCGTATCTGTCCGTACCGGGCTATTGCCTTGAATAAAAGAGTTTGCGTGGCTCCTCAGGCCTGCGAAGGCTGCGGCTTGTGTGTTGCCGAATGTCCGCGGGGCGCGATCCGGATAGAGAATCTAAATAACCAGGTTCTTTTTGATCGTATTGCGGATAATCGGAAAACTTCGCAGACCGATACTTTCAGTCCTTTCATTGTGGCCTTTTGCTGTAGCCGGTCGGCAGCCGGAGCCGGGGAATTGGCTGCCTGCATGGGATGCGCATTACCTGCAAGATTAAAGGTGATAACGGTGCCGTGTGCCGGGAGCGTATCCTTGAATCATATTTTACGTGCTTTCAGCAGCGGTGCTGACGGGGTGCTGGTGCTGACCTGCCATGAGGGCAATTGCCATTCACAGATAGGTAATACCTATGCCGCCAACAGAGTTGAGCATTTGTTGGATTTATTAGAGGACACGGGATTTGAAAAAGAGCGCCTGTCCATACATCCCCTGGCGTCAAATATGGGTATAGAGTTTTCGGATATTGTTAACCGTTTTGAAAAAAATATCAGTGCGCCGGGACCAAGCGGGTTGGATGCACTAAATGGAAAGTGAAAACAGTTGAATACCGTCTGTTTATAAAAAGACCGAGCGCAGTAACTCCTTAATTTCAGATCATTTCAAACTTTAGCGCACTTTTTCTATTGAGGAATACACACTATGGCTTCAAACGAAATAATCGACCTGGATCAACTGGACCACAAACGTTTCCGTTCATGGTCGTTTTCCCAGGACTTATGTGTAACCTGCAGCCTTTGCGCCAGTTCGTGTCCTGCCGCCGGGATTGATGGCTTTGACCCGCGCCGGTTTATCCGGTTGGTGTCCCTGGGGGTTGAAGAGGAATTGGTTGCTTCCCGGTGGCCGTGGATTTGCACCATGTGCGGCAAGTGTGAAAATGACTGCCTCATGGAGATCGATATTGCCGATGTGGTTCGAAAGATAAGGGCTTTAAGAGCCAGAGACAAAGTGCCTGGGATTCTGCACCAGGGCCTTATGGCGGCTATAGAGACCGGCAATAACCTGCGTTTACCCAAAGACGATTATATCTTCATTGTTGAAGATGTGGCTGAAGAGATTGCCGCAGAGCCCGGGTTTGAGGGTTTCAAGGTGCCTGTAGACAAAAAAGGCGCAAAAATACTCACAACTATTCATAATAAACTGGTCAATACCCATACAGATGACCTGAAGCACTTGTGGAAAATATTTCATATCGCACGTGAAGACTGGACCGTTATATCTGAAAACTGGGAAGGGACTTCCTGGGGCTATTTTACAGGTGACGATGAAGCCATGAAGGTGATGGCCGGCCGGATTGTGGAACAGATGGACAAACTTGATATCAAAACACTGCTTTGGCCTGAATGAGGTCACGCCTACCTCGCGACCCGGTCGGGTCTTGAAAAATATTTTCCTGAAGCTTTGGAGAAATTCGATTTCGTGACCGTCTTTGACCTTTTGATCGAATATATTAAAGAGGGAAGGATCAAACTGGACAGATCAAAATTCAGCGGCAGGTTGGCCACCTATCATGACCCGTGCAACTACGGTCGTAAGGCCCAAAAACTTTTTGGACACGGTTTTTTCGAAGAACCGCGCTGGATTCTGGATCAGTGCATGGAAAACTGGATCGATCTTTATCACACAAAAATGGACCAGATCTGCTGCGGGGGCGGAGGCGGCACCCTGGTCAATACATACAATCAGGAGCGCATTTTTTACGGGCGCAGGAAAATGGAGCAAATCCAGGCGTTAGGCGCAGAGATGATCGTTGTTCCCTGCCACAGTTGCCACGGCCAGCTTAACAGCATTAAAGCAGAATACGGCATGGAAGACCTTGAAGTAAAGTACCTGTGGGAACTGGTGGCGGATTGTATGATTCTGTAATGTTGTTTCTTTCCGCAGTTAACCAGCCTTGGATATTTCCGGATGATCTTTAAAGAATCTGTACAGCGTTGCCCGTCCGACCCCAAGAAGTCTGGCTGCTTTTGCTTTATTCCCTCCTGTTTTAGTAAGGGCCTTATTAACTGAATCAATATCCAGCTTCCCGGACGGGCCGCGTTTTTGAATGCTGTTTTTAGAAGTTTTAAGTTCCATGGGAAGATCATCCGGTTTAATAATACTGCCATGACATTTTACAGTGGAGAATAAGACGGTGTTTTGAAGTTCACGAATATTTCCAGGCCAGCTATAGTCCATCATGATAGAGAGCGCTTCATTCGAGAACTTCTTTTTCTTTTGACTTTCATTTTCTGCCTGATCCAGGAAAAAATTTACAAGCATGGGAATATCGGTTTTCCTTTCACGAAGTGGAGGAATATGTATAGGAATCACATTAAGCCGGTAAAAAAGATCTTCACGAAACCTGTTTTTCAGTACTTCTTTTTTCAGATCCTTGTTAGTTGCGCTAATTACACGGGCATTGACTGATATTGTTTTTTCTCCGCCCACCTTTTCAATGATGCCGTCCTGCAGAAAACGCAGAAGCTTTACCTGCAGGATCTTTGGAAGTTCTGCAATCTCATCAAGAAAAATACTGCCTCCGTATGCAAGCTCAAAGCGTCCCTTCTTATCACGGATGGCACCTGAGAAAGCACCTTTTACATGACCGAAGAGCTCACTTTCGATAAGACCTTCGGGAAGAGCGCCACAGTTAATAGGCACAAATGGTGCGCCTCCGCGCTGACTTTCATTATGAATTGCAAGTGCAACCAGCTCCTTACCGGTTCCTGTTTCCCCAGAAATATGCACAGGGTAATCATATTCGGCCACATCTTTAATTTGCCTGAACAGCATGAGCATTTTGCTGTCCCTGCCGATTATGTTGGAAAAACCGGTGGATTCTCCGGCTCTGATCTTAAGGGTTAGCAGATCTGTAACGTCTCTGAAGCAGGCAAGCATTCCGAAATCCTGATTGTTGTCATCTTTCATCATAACAGCAGTCATTTCGACCTGTCGCGACTCGCCGCCTTTTGTCATTATATTCATGGAGTATTCGGCTCTATCATTTAAAGCAGAATTATCGTTGAGAAAAGAACAGCGCCCTCCGCAGAAAGGAGCGCCAAACGCTTTGTGGCAATCTTTTCCTAAGACTTCTTTTCTGCTGTACCCGGTTATTTTCTCTGCTTCCCTGTTAAAATAAAAAATGCGCCGATTCAAATCATGCGCAATTATACCATCCTTTAAATTGTCAAGAACGCGTTCCAGGTTCTTTTGATTCGATATTAATTTTTCAAGGGATAATTTAGGCATAATGAATACAGACAAATCTCATTGGAATAATAAAAAGGAAATAACATAGTTAACTGGCTTTATCAACAATGTAATCATTATCCATACCATCTCTTATTCCAAACCGTGGGAGTGCAATATGGTCATGATGAAAAAGAGAACTTCATTTATTAAGATCCAAATGGAAATAAGTATATATCAATAGCTCCTGCATATCAGCGGCTTTCAAGTTTGCCGTAGTTTTGCTGTAACTATTTTATCCCGGTTTCTACGCTTCTAATACTTTCAGATGATTATGAGAACTTTAGACTGATGAGTTTTCAATATAAACAATTTATAATAAAAACCGGAAACATATATTGACAATTCGTGTGCAAACTGGTAATAAGTGTTACCGATTTTGAGATGAAACGGTGTGCCAACTCACCCGTCCTGCCGGAGGGTATCATGCTTGAAACATTAAAAGAAATAATACTCGATTTTCAGGAAGAAAAACTTAATACCGGCGTAAAAAGGCATCTTGAGTACGAATACATAGAAGGAAAAGCCTTTGTATGCGTTGGCGTGAGGCGCTGCGGAAAATCAACCCTTCTTTATCAGATTATCGCAGCCCTTAAATCAAAGGGCGTTAGACGGGAAAACATGTTATATCTGAATTTATTTGATGATCGTCTAAATGAAATCAGGCACGGAAACCTTTCCCTTGCGCTTGAGGCATATTACTCTCTTTATCCTGAAAAGAAAGGAACAGAAAAGCTCTTTTGCTTTTTTGATGAAATACAGGAGACCGAAAACTGGGAGCCTTTTGTTGACCGTATTTTAAGAACTGAAAACTGCTGTGTGTTTCTCAGCGGCTCTTCCTCAAAAATGCTTTCTAAGGAAATTGCTACTCAAATGCGGGGAAGATCTCTGACATGGGAGCTTTTTCCGTTTTCGTTTAAGGAGTTTCTTGATTTTAGAAAGATAGATTACAAACTGCTAACTTCAAAGAACAGACTGCTGATAAAAAGGGTTTTTGACGAGTATTTCATAAAAGGAGGGTTCCCTGAAGTCAGGAATGTTAATGATAAAATACGCATCATGATCCTTCAGGAATACTACAAAACCATTCTGCATCGTGATATTATAAACCGATTTGATGCAATACATCCCCAGGCGGTTATCCAGGCCGGTCACCGCTTAATCGGTTCAATATCATCTCTATATTCAATAAACAGAATTACCGATTATCTCAAATCACTTGGGTATAAAGTGAGTAAAAACTTTGTATCAGCCTGTATCAACTGGTTTGAGGATGCCTATCTCCTTTTTTCAGTACCGATATTCAGCCCTTCTGTTTCAAAACAGAACGTAAATGCAAAAAAAATATACTGCATAGATCATTCCATGGCAGGTTCTGTTTCACCGAAGATCATGGCGGATAATGGCCACAAGCTGGAAAATATGATATTTCTTCATCTCAGAAGGCATTCAGACGAAATTTACTATTACAGGACTGCCGGAAGGCATGAGGTTGATTTTGTCTGGATAGATAAGGAATTTAATAAGAATCTTGTTCAGGTGTCTCTATCCATGGAAGATCCAAAGACCAGAAACCGTGAAATAACATCACTTCTTTGTGCAATGAAAGAACTTGGCCTTGGAACCGGAAAAATTATCACTTTAGATGAAGAAAATATCCTGAACGAGGGCGATAAGAAAGTTGAGATTATACCTGCCTGGAGATATCTTTTGGGATAGGTTATATAAAAAAGCTTGGTCAGAAATTTTTAAAGACCAGTTGTTGACAATAGGACACCCTGCTAAATAGGATTAAAAAGGGCTGAGTCTTAATAATATTGTCCCAGAACAGAATGAAGGATGAAGAAACATAACATATATTTTGCACAATAACATAATTTATGTTACTGTGCAAAAATTACTTTAACATTAAGAGAACTATCGGGATGAAAGATTTAGTTAATCGTTTTAAAGGATATTTATCGGATACGCTTGGCATAACGGTCACGTTGTCGAAACCGGCAAATGTGGGATCGCTCCCTTTTTTTCTTCGGGATAGTTATGATGTGTTCCAGGTCAGGTTGCTGAATGACGATTTTATTATTTTGGTCTCAAAAAGCGATATCGAGTTTACCCCTGCTACAATTAATAAACATATCGATATCGTGAGCCAACAGCTTAAAATTAAAGCTTTTTTTGTACATTCCACCATTTTATCGTTTAACAGAAAACGGCTGATTGAGCACAAAGTTCCTTTTGTTATACCCGGGAACCAGATGTACCTTCCGGATTTAGGTATTGATTTGAGAGAATATTTTATTAAAAAAAGATCAAAAACAGCTACTTTGGGACCATCCACTCAGGCCGTTATTCTTTATTCACTTACCAAAACAATGAGTGAACCTGTAACCCCAACGCAATTAGCAGAAGAGCTTGGATATTCACGGATGGCAATGACCAGATCGCTCGATGAGATCGAATCCGCAGAGTTGGCTGAGGTGTCGGTCGTAGGCAGAAAAAGATTGGTTTATTTCAACAAAAATCGCAGGGAATTATGGGAAAAAGCGCTTCCTCATCTGAAAACGCCGGTAAGAGAAACCGTTTGGCTAAAAACTCTAATCGATGAGTTGCCGGTCTTTCAAGCCGGTCTGACAGCCTTGGCATGCTATTCAATGTTGACTTCACCCCAAAAGCAGGTTTACGCAGCTTCCGCGAAAGACTGGAAAGCCATAAAGCGTGAATATCCCAGCGAAATTATCTCTTATCCGGATGAGGCAGGATATGAACTGGAGGTCTGGAGCTACTCTCCGGGCTTATTTGCGAACGGTAAAATAGTTGACCAATTCTCTTTGTATCTGAGTTTAAGAGATGTTGAGGATGAACGCGTTGAATCCGCCATGGAAAAGATGATGGAGGGTATTGAATGGTAAAAGGACTTGATCTTTTCCGGGATTATTTCAAGGATTATACGGATAAATATATTCTGATTGGCGGAACTGCATGTGATTTAGCGATGGAAAGTATGGGTCTTAATTTCAGAGCAACAAAAGATCTGGATATTGTCTTGATCTTGGAAGCACTGGATGTTGAATTCGTAAATGCTTTTTGGGCTTTTATTAAAGAAGGGCAATATAAAAACAGGCAAAAAAGTACAGGCAAGAAGCTGTTTTATCGTTTTTACGATCCAGAGAGGGAAGCCTTTCCTTATATGATAGAATTATTTTCTCGAAAACCAGATGTATTCGAATTGCCCCTCGAGAGTCATTTAACCCCGATTCCCATGGATGAGACGGTTTCCAGCTTATCGGCTATTTTAATGGACAGCGATTATTATGATTTTATTAAAAACGGGCAAAAGGTCACAGACGATCTTTCGATAATATCTCAAGAATGTCTGATTCCATTGAAATCAAGGGCCTGGTTGGATTTATGTAAGCTGAAAAGTTCGGGTATGACTATCGACAGTAAAGACATCAAGAAACACAAAAACGATGTCTTCAGGCTTTATCAAATTTTGTCTCTGGACACAGATATTGCGTTACCTCAATCCATAGCAGATGACATGCGGATATTTTTGGAGAAGGTATCGGGGGAACCACCTGATTTAAAAAATCTGGGGATACGTAATGCATCGCTGGAGGGGGTAATCGGCAATCTCAAAAAGATTTACAACCTTTAACGGCGAAGTCATGTTTAATTTTTAAAATACTAAGAGGAAATTATAATGGATGGCAAGTCGCTGGATTTAAAGCAGGATAAAATTGAAAAGATAAAAGAAGTAATACCTGAAGCTTTTACTGAAGGCCGAATCGACTGGGAAAAGCTGAAAGCTTCTCTTGGCGAGGATATTGAATTTAAAAACGAGCGATATGTCCTGAACTGGGCAGGAAAATCAGATGCCTTTAGGGTATTGCAGGCACCAACAACTGCGACACTGGCTCCTGACAGGGTTGAGTCTGTCAATTTTGGTGATACGGAAAATGTCTTCATTGAAGGTGAAAATCTTGAAGTTCTGAAAGTTTTACAGAAGTCATATTTCGGCAAGATTAAAATGATTTACATTGATCCTCCGTATAACACAGGCAACGACCATTTTATCTATCCTGACAGGTTTTCCGAAACTAAAGAAGAGTATTTAGGGCGCATCGGCGATAAAGATGAAGCAGGCTATATGACTCGTGAGGGGTTGTTTCGGAAAAACAGCAAGGACAGTGGGCACTATCATTCCAACTGGCTTTCCATGATGTATCCGAGACTCTTCCTGGCACGGAATCTGTTAAAAGAGGACGGGATTATTTTTGTAAGTATTGATGATAATGAGGTTCATAATTTAAGATTGTTGATGAATGAGGTTTTTGGGGAGGAGAATTTTGTTGAACAACTTGTGTGGAAAAAATCTTACGGTGGAGGATCAAAATCTAAATATGTAGTTGGTTTGCATGAATACATTCTACTTTACTGCAAAAATAAAACTGAATTAGGACAAATTGAATTACCACCCTCTCAAGAAGTTTTAAAATACTATAAATGGCAAGATGAGAAGCATAAGATACGTGGTCCTTACCGCAAACAACCATTGGCTACGACGAGCATGGATAACCGTCCAAATTTACAATTCCCAATCATTTGGGATGGAAACGAAATATGGCCAGAAAAGCAATGGCAGTGGTCAAAAGAAAGAGTTGAATCGGCCTTAAAGAATGACGAGTTAGTAATTTCTAAGCGCAAGGGTAAATGGGTCGTTGATTACAAGCAATACTTAAAAGATGAGAATGGAAAAATTAGATCTTCGAAACCTTATTCTATTTTAGAAGGCCCATATACTCAAATAGGCACAGGCGAGGTGTCTTATCTTTTTGGTGATGGCAAAATATTTTCGTTTCCAAAGCCATCGAAACTTATTGAGAAGCTGGTACAATATATAGAAGAAGATTCGATCGTTTTAGATTTTTTTGCTGGTTCTTGTGCTTCAGCACAAGCAATAATAGAATCAAATCGTAAAGACAACGGCACTCGCAAATTCATCTGCGTCCAGCTCCCCGAAAAGTGCAACGAAAAATCCGAGGCTTTTAAAGCAGGCTACAAAACCATTGCCGACATCGGCAAGGAACGTATCCGACGCGTTATTAAAAAGATAAAAGACAGCGAAAACGGTAAACTCCCTTTTGCAAAAACAAAGCAGGATTTGGGATTCAAAGTATTTAAACTTCAAGCTTCAAACTTCAAAATCTGGCGTGGAGACAATATTAAAAACGGCAAGCAGCTTGAAAAACAGATGCAACTTCATCTTGATCCAATAAAGAAAGATGCAACTAAAGAAAACATGCTGTTTGAACTGCTGCTCAAGTCAGGCCGCAGTCTTAATTCAGCAATTGAGAGCGCCAATGATTATTACAGGATAAATAACGGTGAAATGGTTATTGCACTTTCCAGGATTGATGAAAAGATAGTTGAATCAATCCTTGAAGACAAACCGCAGGTGTTTATCACCCTTGACAGACTGTTTAAAAACAACGACCAGTTAAAAACAAATACTTTGCTGCAAATGAAGGATGCCGGCATTGAATTTAAGGTGGTGTAAAATTGGAGGAAAGCATGAGTGTTTTCAAAAACGGAAGTGTGTGGCTGAGAGCAGATTTTCACCTTCATACAAGTGCTGATAAAGAATTTGAGTATGATGGTGATGAAAATGATTTTGTGAAAGCTTATGTTGATCAGCTGAAATCAGAAGACATTGGAATTGGAGTTATTACCAACCACAATAAGTTTAATAAAGATGAATTCAATGTGCTGAGAAAACAGGCTGCAAAAAATAATATTTACCTTTTGCCTGGTATTGAATTTTCTCTCAAAGAAGGCATCCACATATTAATCGTATTTGGTGATGATTGGTATAAAGGGCATGAAAATAATATCCAGGACTTTTTAAACAGCGCTTTTTACGGAATTACTAATGCCGATATACCGCCATATCCGAATTCAAATTGCGACTTAAATCAAACAGTAAATAAGCTGGACCAAATAGGCCATGATTACTTTATCGTAATGGCGCATGTTGATGCTGATAATGGTTTTTTTAACGTGCTTTCAGGAAGGACGCTTGAGGCTTTTGTACAGGATGAATCCTTTAGTCGTGTTTTGGCTGTTCAGAAAAGCGGAAACAGAGACAAGTATAGCCAATTATGCTCATTAGCGAACAGACAGTTAGCTTGTGTTGAGGGGTCTGATAATGCAGAAAAAGGCATTGATGCAATTGGAAAAGGGAGAATTACATATATAAAAATTGGTGATTTTAATTTTGAAGCGGTAAAATATGCGCTGACAGATATAAACGATAGGATAAGGGCAAAGGAAAAACCAGTAATAACCAATTCCTATATTAAATCAATTTCATTCGAGGGCGGATTATTAGACAGGACAGAAATAAATCTTTCTCCTGAACTGAATAATTTTATCGGTATCAGGGGCAGCGGCAAATCATCTATTCTTGAAATACTTCGTTACACACTTGGAATCCCATTAGGCAATCAGGCAAGTGACAGAGAATATAAAAACAGCCTTATTGAGCATGTATTAAAAAGTGGCGGCAAAGTGATCACTAACGTTGTTAATGAACATAAAAAAGAATACCGAATCGAAAAAATATATGGTCAAAAGGAAGATATTTATGAAAATGGAAACCGTAAAGAGTTTCCATCTGTTGATACTATATTTAAAACACCGGTTTATTTTGGCCAAAAAGACCTTTCTAATAAAAATATTGATTTTGAAGCAGACCTCGTTAAGAAGCTTATCGGAAACAAACTAGAAAATATCAAATCAACAATAGCCGTTAAAATTGCGGAAATTGAAAATATTTTTACAGCTTCTAAAAAACTTGATAATATTGATGAACTAAAGAAAGAGATAAATGAGGTTGTCGAGAAGGCAAAATACCGGATTACAATGTATAAAGAGAAAGGGGTTGAAGACAAACTGCGTCAGCAGAGCCGATTCGATTCCGATATCTCAATATTTAAAGAATCTTTAAGTGAAATATCAAAGTTTAAAAATGAAATTGAATCGTTGATAAATGACTACGCAACGTTTTTTAATCAAACCGGTTTTGAGTCTGAAGAAAACAAAGCAATATTTAGCGAGGCTGATAAATTGTTTAGGCAGCTTGCAATTGAATTCAATAAATTAAAGAAAATCAAATCAAATACAGAACAATATGAAACCGCATTTATTGAACTTTCCAACAAATTAAATGAAAAAAAAGAAAATCTTAAAGAAGATTTCGCTAAAATTAAAAGAGAAATAGACATCCCAAACCTTAATCCTGATGACTTTCTCAAACTTAATCGTCAAATTGAAATGTCCAGGCTAAAGCTTATTGAGATAGAAAAGTCTGAAAAGAAAAAGACTGAATATAACACCTCTTTAAACGAAAAAATATCCGAACTGAATAATTTATGGCATGAGGAATATAAGATACTGGAAAAAGAGGTAAAGAGAATTAATGAATACGAAAATTCACTTTCAATTACTGTTGAATACAAGGGAAGAGATGATAAATTTTTAAGTAAACTCAAGCAAATTTTTAAAGGAAGTGGTATAAGAGAAGCAACTTATAATTCAATTAAATCATCATACAAAGATTTTATTGAAATATACAGAGATATGAACAACCTGAATTCAAATCTAAATATAAGTGAAAATTTATTAGCTGAATTTAAAAAGCGATTTGAAGACAATATTTTTAATTTAATTTCATTTCGTGTGGAAGATAAGTTTATAATCAACTATAATGACAAACCGTTAAAAGACCATTCTCTAGGACAAAGAGCAACAGCGCTAATACTATTCCTTCTTGCTCAAAAAGAGACTAATGTGTTGATAATTGATCAGCCGGAAGATGATTTGGATAACCAGACGATTTATGAAGATGTTATAAAGGCGATAAAATCATTAAAGGGCAATATGCAGTTCGTTTTTGCAACACATAATGCGAACATTCCGGTTCTCGGCGACAGCGAAAAGATACTCTCATGCAAATATTCGGAATCAAAAATTGAAGTTCATGATGGGACTATTGATAATTATGACACACAGAAACAAATTGTTACAATAATGGAAGGCGGAGAAGAAGCTTTCAACCGCCGTAAGAACATATATGAATTATGGAGTATAAAAAATGAATGCTATTAATAATGTAGAATTGATTGATATTATTAGAGCCGGAGAGAATAGTAGGGTTGAGTTTAAACAAGACACAATCCATCAGGAATCTCTTCTTCAGGAAATTGTAGCATTTGCCAATACTGAAGGCGGTATCATTATTTTTGGAATCCAGGACAATACATTCCATATAATTGGACTTACAAAAAAACAAACTGATGATATTGACAAAAAAATAGCAAATATAACAAATGATTTAATCAGACCTTTTTTGCAAATCATCACTGACACAACTTTGATAGATAATAAACTTCTGTTGATAATTACAATTCCAAAAGGTAGTAACAAACCATATAATACTAAAGGTGCTATTTACATCAGACAGGGAACCACCAAGCGGTTACTTTCTGATAAAGATGAAATACTACGTTTTTATCAAAGCTCTGGTAATTTATATGCAGATGAAATGATAGTTGAAAATACATCAATTAAAGATGTTGATTTAAATAAAATTAAAGATTATCTGGCTGCTCAAAAAAAGAAGGTTAGGAATATCGATGAACTAATGCTTGTAAATTTAGGCGTTTTAAAGAATGGAAAACTTTCATTGGGCGGTCTTCTTTTTTTTGGGAATAATCCCCAACAGTATAAACCGGTTTTTTTAATTAAAGCAGTCTCATTCTTTGGAAACAGTATTGGCGGTAAGGATTATCGGGAAAGTCTTAACATACTGGGAACTATACCTGAAATGTTTGATGCTGGAGTACGTTTTTTTAAGAATAATTTAAAACATACTCAACAAGATCAGAATGTTAATTTACCAGGAATTTTAGAGATTGCTCAGGTTGCAATTGAAGAATTACTTCAAAACGCTTTGGTTCACAGGGACTATCTTAGAAATTCGCCGATACGTTTGTTAATTTTTGATAATCGGATTGAAATAATCAGCCCTGGTAAATTGCCCAATAATTTGACTGTTGAAAATATTAAGTTAGGAAATGCTGTTGCTCGTAATAACTTACTGGTTAGTTACTGTAGTAAAATAATGATATACAGTGGTTTGGGGTCAGGAATAACCCGGTCACTTGAAGAACAACCAAATATTGAATTTATAAACGATATAGACGGAGAACAGTTTATAGTGAAAATACCAAGACCAATATTTATTGAAAAGTCGGAATTTTTAAAAGAGTTTCCTGAAATAATAAACCATATGACAGATTTATTTGAAAATCCAGAACAAATGAATCTACAATTCAAAATGAATACTAAAGATTTTATCAAGAAATCTTTAATGTCTGAAAATATAAAAGAAAAACTATTAGATTATTTACAACGGTAATATATGAAACTCCATTTTGACCCCAACCAGCAGTACCAGCTCGATGCTGTAAAATCCATAGTAGATATTTTTGAAGGCCAGCCTTTAAACCAGGGAGATTTTGGCTTTTCAATCTCTGAAAACGGTCAGCTTTTTAATGAAAATGGAGTCGGCAACAGAATTGTTATTTCAAAAGAGCGGGTTTTAAGCAACCTGCGGAAAGTTCAGAAAATAAACGGGCTGACGGATATCTCCGACAAACTGGATGGAATGCATTTTTCCGTTGAAATGGAGACCGGCACAGGAAAAACTTATGTTTATATCAAAACGATATATGAGCTGAATAAAAAGTATGGTTTTAAAAAATTTGTTATAGTTGTTCCGAGTGTGGCTATCCGTGAAGGTGTTCTTAAAAATCTTGAAATCACCTTTGATCATTTTCAGAACCTTTATGACAGAACCCCTGTAAATTATGATGTGTATGATTCCAGAAAAGTTTCCAGTCTCAGGGGATTTGCCTCAAACAATGCGATCCAGATTCTGGTTATAAATATTGATTCATTTGCAAAGGATGAAAATGTTATCAACAGGCCCAATGACAAACTTACAGGCAAAAAGCCGATTGAATTCATTCAAAGCACAAGGCCGCTTGTAATTGTTGACGAGCCCCAGAATATGGAAACCGAAATCAGGAAAAAGGCCATTGAGAACCTGAATTACTCCTGCACCTTTCGTTATTCTGCAACTCACACCAATCAATATAATCTAATTTACAGCCTTGACCCGGTAAAAGCATACGACCTTGGTCTGGTTAAACAGATTGAAGTGGACTCCATTATAACTGAAAACGATTTCAATGAAGCTTTTATCAGGCTTGAAAAAGTATCTGCAACAAAAACACGGACATCTGCCAGACTTTCCATTGATGTAAATACAAATGATGGCGTGAAAAGAAAAACCATTACTGCAAAAGTCGGGGAGGATCTTTATAAACTTTCTAAAAGCAGGGAAATTTACAAACAGGGTTATATTATAAACGGCATAGATGTGGAGTCGGAATTTATTTCCCTGTCAAATGGAGAAGACCTTTTTGTGGGCGATTCACAGGGCGGCATGACTGATGAAGTAATGAAGTTTCAGATAGAAAAAACTGTCAAGGAACACTTTATCAAGGAAAAGAAATATAAGGATAAAGGGATTAAAGTCCTTTCCCTGTTCTTTATAGACAGGGTTGCCAACTACCGGAAGTATGATGAGAGCGGAAATTTGGTGCATGGAAAATTTGCACAATGGTTTGAGGAATCATTCAAGGCAATCAGCTCTAAATCGGCATACAAGGGGCTGATACCTTTTTCTGTTGAAGATGTTCACAATGGATATTTTTCACAGGATAAAAAAGGTAAATTCAAGGATACTCAAAAAGCGGCAAAATCACAGGCCGATATTGATATTTTTAAACTGATAATGAAGGATAAGGAACGGCTGCTTAGTACTGATGTGCCGTTAAGGTTTATATTCAGCCATTCCGCATTGCGCGAAGGCTGGGACAACCCGAATGTTTTTCAGATCTGCACATTGAATGAAACCCGGTCTGATTTAAAGAAAAGGCAGGAAATAGGAAGGGGAATGCGGCTTGCGGTTAACCAGTCCGGCCGGAGAATTCACAATCCTGTGATAAACAAACTGACTGTTATTGCAAATGAAAGTTATGAAGACTTTGCAAAACAGCTTCAAAATGAAATAGAAAATGAATGCGGAGTTTCATTTAAAGGTAGAATTAAAAACCGGAAAAAGAGAAAAAAGGTAAAGTACCGCAAGGGGTTTGAACTTGATGAGAATTTCAAAAATCTCTGGGATAAAATAAAACACCACACAAAATACAAGGTCATTTATGAGACCAACGAGCTTGTTAATAAAGCGACAAGAGCAATCAGAAACATGCCTGAAATAAAAAAGGCGGTTATTAAATCCACAAAATCATCTGTAAAATTTGATGCGGGCGGCATTATCAGCGATGTTGTTTCAAGCTATTCAACTCTCTGGGACAAGGCTTTTCAAATTCCTGACGTGCCGGCATATATTCAAAGCAGGACAGGTTTAACCCGCTCAACCATCCTGCGAATACTTGTCGAATCAGGCAGGCTTGATGATGTCCTTATCAATCCCCAGTTGTTTCTTGATAATGCGGTTGCAAAAATAAAAGAAACCTTAAATGAACTCATGATTGATGGTATCAAGTATGAAAAAATCGGGAATGTTGAATATGAAATGAGGCTTTTCGAGGATTATGAAATTCATGTTAACGACATGACATTTTATATTTCTCAAAAAGAAAAAACAATATTTGGCAACATGGTGCCTCTTGACTCACACATTGAATATCAGTTTGCAAAAGAGTGTGAAACACGTGAGGATGTTCAATTCTATTTCAAGCTCCCGTTCTGGTTTAAAATAAAAACCCCTATAGGGAACTATACTCCTGACTGGGCACTTATAAAGAAAAACGAAAAGACCGTCTATTTTGTAGCGGAAACCAAATCTGAAAATCAGGAACTGAAAGACAGCGAGAAAAGAAAAATCAAATGCGGCAAAGCGCATTTTGATGAATTTGAAGGCGTTGAATACAGGCAGGTTGTGAAAGTTTCGGATTTGGATTAAAAGATTTTTATCAATTTAGTTGTAAAATTATACCTTGGCAGACAACCAGTATGTTAGTATATTGCTGACCTAGTGGAGGTTAAAAAAGGTGTTTTTGACCTTTATAGTGTGAAGGTAGAAGGAGTTATTATGAAATCGTTTGAAAGTACCTCATTAATGAAAAATGAAAGTGAAGCCATTGAGGCAGCTATCAGGATGCTAAAAAGCGAATTCTCCGTATCTAAAGTTATTCTCTTTGGATCAAAGGCCCGCGGAGACCATGACGAGCATTCAGATATTGATTTGCTTGTGGTCGCTTCTAAATTGCTGCATTGGAAAGAAGAGAAGGCCATTATTGGGGCTTTATTCGATATCGGCATGGAATATGATGTTATTTTTAGTCCTTTGTTCACATCCATTGATGAGTGGGAGAATGGTATATTCACGGAGTTTCCTGTTTACCAGGAAATCTCACGAGATGGAGCTGTAGTGTTATGAGCCAGCAAATTATTATCGATTATTGGGTAGAAAAGGCCGGGGAAGACCTTGCATCAGCTCGGGACAACCTTAAATCGAGCAGGTATCAGAATGCAGTGAGGGATGCATATTTTGCCTGCTTCCATGCATTCTCTTCGGTGCTTTTAAATGAGGGAAAGACGTTTAAAAAACATAAAGAAGTACGATCAATGCTCCACAGAGACTTCATTCGAACCAAGAAAATCGATAGCCTCTGGGGCAAACACTATGATTGGCTTTTTGATAATCGGCACAAGGCGGATTATCGGCCACTGATTCAATTTGATGCTGATCAGGTCAAAGAGATCGTTGAGGAAAGCGAAGCATTCGTGAAAGAGATGGCGGGTCTGCTAAATAGGTTAAAACAAAGCGGCGAAAAAGAGAAATGAATTAATATGCAAGATTCAGATCATGATCTTTAGCCCTGATCATCCCCCCATATAGCAAAGACGGCTGTGCCGACAACGCCGAATGAAAATGCTGCCAGAAAGTTGACGGTGGGTCCTAACATCCACAGGAAGGCGCCTCCAAACGCTGCAATTGATACCACTAAATCACGTATAAGATAATACAGGCCGAACATGCCTGCTTTGCGATTTTCCGGTGCAAGGTCCATGATCAGCGCTTTGCGGGTTGGTTCACCAAATTCCTTTAAGCCGCGCAGGATAAATGCAAGCACCAGCAAAGGAAAAGATTGACAGAACAAAAGTACCAGGGGAAAGAATGTAAAAAATATAAATGTAGTGACAACAAAGGGCTTTTTTGTACTTTTGTCGACAAAATATGCCACCGGAACATAAA
>JAUWMJ010000182.1 GCA_030613225.1 Desulfobacterales bacterium | reverse complement strand
AAGCCGGAATGTCAGGGAATATAACGGAATACCTCCATTCAAAGCCACTCATTCTTATATTAAAAAAGTTCTTCATTATCAACGGTACTACCAACAACAACCAGCCGGCAACGCAATTTTAACGGCCGGCATCACCAGAAGTTGATGGTTTCATGAGGTTCCTCCTCCCTCCTGTCAATTCTTTACACTCATTTATGCGCGAGCTCTAAGGCTCAGATTTCTCTCTACAGACCTCGTCATCAATCATTAAAAAATCGCGGCGAGCCCTTATGTGACGCAGGATTGCATAATAATTGGACACTGCACTCAAGTTTCAGGTGTCGGGGGTCAGGTGTCAGTAGTAAAAAAGCGAGAGCCAGCCTGAAACCTGACACCCGACACCTGAAACCTATGCTCCGAAAAGGCTTCACTACGCCCGATAATGTCCAAAAAAAGACCTATTTTCCTAGCATTTTACGAGGTCTGGACTTGAAGTTTTAAAACCTTTTTTAAGCTCTACCAGTGTGGCGCCCCAGCCTCCGGCTTCAGGAGGGGCATCCTGAAAGGATTCTACCTTAGGATTATTTTTCAGAAGCTTTTGCACTCTTTTTTTTTGAATTCCCCTTCCCTTTCCATGAATAATACGCATGGAGAATATGTCTGCCTTGATGCACTCGAAAATATAATCTTCCAGCAGATCAGGCAAATCCTCCGGTTTAAAAGTGTGCAGGTCAAGGATATCTTCAATATCAATTTTCACAGGTTGCATGAAATAAAATCTCCTTTAAAAACTTGATATACTGCTTTTAGTATTGTAGTATTTAAGAGCGTCCTTTCCAGTCTTCGCCTTTGGCTATGCCCTGGCAGGCAGGACTAAAAGAGCGCCCTGTTAGGGCTTGAGGAGTGTCCCTTCCAGGCTTCGCCTTTGGCTACGCCCTGGCAAGCGGGACTTGATGAGCGGCCTTTATAGGCTTCAGTCTACGCTTCAAGCTACGCCTTGACAAGTCGCCTCTGGCTACGCCGTGACAAGCGGCCTTTAGGAGCATCCGCCTGCGGCGGATTTAAGGCCTGAAGCGTAGCGCTCTTTAAGCGACACGCGGCGCAAGCGCCTGCGCTGCGCGAGCGATCCTCAAACGAAATGCTCATCAAGCGAAGCGCTCCTCAAACGAAGCGCTCTTCAAGCAAAGCGCTCGACTTTTAGGGAAGATATGAATTTTATATATTATTTTGGACTTCTTGTTTTCGCCTATTTACTTGGTTCCATCCCCTTCGGTCTTGTTTTTACCCGAATATTTACTTCTGTTGATATCAGACAGGAAGGGAGCGGTAATATAGGCGCAACAAATGTAAGACGTATTGCAGGGACATCCATTGGACTTCTGACCCTTGCCGGTGATGTGCTAAAGGGTGTGGTCCCGGTCTATCTTGCAATGGCTATGTCTTATTCCAGCCATCTAATATATGAAATATTTATTTGTCTTACAGCACTTTGTGCCTTTTCAGGGCATCTTTATCCTGTCTATATGAAATTTAAAAACGGCGGAAAGGGAGTTGCAACCGCATTGGGGTGCTTTCTTGTACTTTCACCTGTTGCATGTCTGGCTGCTCTGCTGGCATTTCTGCTGGTTGCCCTGTCAAGCAACCATGCATCCGCCGGTTCCCTTTCAGCAGCAGCGGTTATGCCGGTTGCTGTATGGATAAAAACAAATTCACCGGTTATAACAACATGTGCCGCTGTAATATCAATATTTATAACATACCGTCACAAAGATAATATCAAAAGGCTGCTGGCCGGCACAGAAAATGTAATAAGGAAGAGGAAAAAATAATTTTTCAGGCACCCGGAAAAACCGACCACACCAAAGCAACAACTCCTGCCAGGGGAAAGAGCGTTTCAATAAGAAACTCCAGCCGTATGCCGGGTAAGACATAACCACGCTCATATGCTATTAAAATAAAAAATAGTAAAACAGGACATATCAAAAGAGCAAACCCAAGACTTGAAATAAAACCAAATACAGCGGATAATAATAAAAAAGAAATACTGAATAGCTGTACGGCCTTCAAGAGTCGCATGGTCCGATTTTCTCCCAGCAAAGTTGCAAGCGTCTCTTTGCCCACTATACGATCTCCCTGCATGTCGAGTATATCAAAAAATGCTGTCCTTACAAAAACCAGACTTGTTGACCATAGAAATATCAATGCAGCGCTTAAGCCGATTTTGCCCAATGCTGATAAGGATGGTAATATAGAAGTTACGATTCCCCAGGCCATTGCAATAAGATAGGTTTTTGAGCCTGGAATGTCCCTTATTCTAAAATATCTGTTGCCTGTAAAGCGCCTGGGCAAAAGCCTTAAGTTGTATGAAAGCCCCATTATGCTCATAATGAAAAGGATTAAAAATGCAACGCGTCCCATGGTATAGGCTGTGATAAGGCCTGCGCCACCTGCAATGAGGGCAAGGGCTGTTAAAAAGACCTTATGCTTTTTATAAAAAGACGCCCTGTCCGGGTCATTATAACGATCTGACTCACTCCCCGTAAGGTGATTGAGAATATGCATTGATTGAACATATAGAATGGAAATTATCACATAGGGCAGAAAATGAGAAATTCCCTGAAGCATTGTGCAGGCATAACAAAGACAGCCCGCCCCTATAGATACATAAATATTTGTAAGGAGCATAGTGCGCTGGATATAAAAACCAAGCTTGCGAAAGCTACGCTCTTTTTTAAAGGACAGCGCTTCAAGAGCCCTGTAAACTCTTTTAATTGTCCAGTTTGGTGTGGAGGCACCGGCTGTTATTCCTATGCGCCTGGATGATACAAGCGATTTTAAATCAAGCACCTTAAGATCCGATTCCGTTTCTATATGATATGCCGGCTTTCCGGTCTTTTCAGCAATTTCGGCCAGCCTTTGTGTATTTCCGCTGCTGAAGCCGCCAACGACAATGATTGCATCGACTGAGGATGCAAGGCGTTTTACTTCGGCCTGACGCCGACCGGTAGAATCACATATTGTATTAAAGACTTTGTAGTGTGGAAATTTATCTGCCGCCAGTTTTCTTATTTCATCAAAAAGGAGTGTGTTCTGGGTAGTCTGGGCAACTATAATTGCCTTTTCAAAGCGCGGAAGCGAATTAAGATCGTTCAGGCTGCCGATAACATAACCATTTTCTCCGGCATAACCGAGCAGCCCTACAACTTCCGGATGGTCTTTGTCTCCTAATATTATTGATGCATAATTGTGCCCTGCATGCTTTTTAATTATGGACTGGACCTTTATTACGCGGGGGCATGTGGCATCTACAACATCAAAGCCGACCTTTTCCAGGTTCTCCTTAACATCAGGGGGAACTCCGTGGGCCCTGATCAGAATGGTGCCGGATCCATGTTCAGGGATATCATTAATAACGGATATTTCTTTTTCTTCCAGAAGTTTAAGAACTTGAGGATTGTGGATCAGAGGGCCGTAAGTGCTGATAGGGCCCTTATGCTTGCGGGGTGCATCCAGGACCATTTCGACTGCCCGGCGCACACCCATGCAAAATCCTGCGGTCTTGGCGATTAATATTTTCATGTTGGAAGTAAAAAATATTTACTCCTTCAGAAAAACCTTATGGTCCACAAGAGAAAGAGAATGGATGCGGGCTTTTACGAATTTTTGATCTCCGAATATGCTGATTAGTCTGACACCGTCATCTTCAGGTTCAACCGTGTCAACAGCCTCCATTAATAACTTGTTTTGGTCTTTTTCAATCAGATAAGCATTGGCTTCACACATGATATTTCACTCCTTTTTTTGCAGTATTTGCTTTAAATTAAATTCGACCAGATCCTCAATAAGATGCGGAAGAGGAACTGAGGATATGCCTACAATTTCAATATTTTCCTGTGTGAGCGGTATTAGAAATTTTTTTGCCGGGCTGGTTGCCACGGCCTTTGCAACTTCCGGTGTTACTTCACCCATCATGGCGTTGGCAATAATTATGCCGACAGGACCTATGATAATATCAACCGTTTTTACGGTTTGAATAATGGCATTTTCTCCGGAAGCACCGCGATTTGCTCTGGCTTTCAGCATCTGGGCTGTAGCAATTGCATTTGTTCCCAGAGCAATAATCTCAACAGTTTCCTGAAACAGTTCTTTCAGCTTCCTAATTATCGTACTGCCGATACCACCGCCCTGCCCGTCAATTACACATATTTTTTTCATGTTACCTTAAGTTTATTCAATTTTTAGAACCACGTCCTTCCCCGCTTGACGGGATCTTCGACGGGTGTGGATTCTTTAATTTACCTATTTTACGTTATCAACCTTGATTCGGGCTGCTTCCTCAACACGGATTGATATATGGCAGCCTTTTATTATCAGTTCTAGGGGATCTTTCAATGGGGCATATTTTTCAACATATATTTCCGTACCTTTTAAAATGCCCATTTCAAGTATTCGTCTGCGTAGTGCGCTATGTCCGCCGACGGTGTTAATTATTGCGGTCTGACCTTCTTTCATTTCACTTAATAACATTTACAAACCTTCCTTTTATTGTCCGTTCATGGTTCAAGGTTCACGGTTCAGAGGTTAAGGGAGCATATGTCATATCTCACCCTAAATCAGTTTAACCTTGAACTTTGAACCTCTGAACCGTGAACGGTTACTTTTTATCTAATTTAGCTACTGATTCTATATGATATGTATGGGGAAACATGTCAACAGGCTGAACCTCTATAACACGGTATATATCTTTCATCATGAAAATATCTCTTGCCAGGGTCGCAGGATTGCATGAAACATAAACAATTCTGTCTGGTGCCATATCAACAACCTGTTTGACAACATCTTTGTGCATCCCCGACCTGGGCGGATCAATAATCATAACATCAGGACGCTTTGTAATCTGCTCAAGGCAGTTTATGATATTACCACATATAAAACGGCAATTTGAAATATTATTATTTACGCAGTTGTTTTCAGCATCCTTTACAGCACTTTCGATGATTTCGATTCCGATTACCTCTTTTGCAGAATCTGAAATGCAAATCGGAATAGTACCTGTGCCGCTGTATAGATCGATTACAGTTTCTTTGCCGGTAAGTTCTGCAAACTTTTTTACAGTTTCATATAAACGCTTTGCTCCGAATGTGTTAGTTTGGAAAAAAGAGTTTGCTGATATCTCAAACTCATAAGGGCCTATTTTATCCTTTATATGGGATGAACCTGCAAGATATATCTCATACTCTCCGATGGCTACGCCCGCTGGTTTTGATGTTATATTGTTTATTACAGATGCTATTTTAGGATATTTTTTAATCAAAAGATCAGCAAGGGGCTGTACTTTATCTCTGTTTTCGTCAGCTGTTATGATATTGACCATCCATTGATCATAAAAAGCCGAATGTCTTAACATAAGAAAACGCCAGAATCCTACATGGCTGTGAAGCCCGTAAACAGGAAGATCGGAATTTTTTATGAAGTTTCTGACATCATCAAGAATTAAGTTGCCCAGATCAGGCTGAAGCAGGCATTTTTTGATGTCCAGTACCTTATAAAAAGTTCCGGGCACATGAAGTCCGATGGCAAAACCTGTTTCAATATCGTCTACGCCCATCTCATCCGGTAGAAGCCATCTTCTGTCACTGCAGGAAAATTCCATTTTATTTCTGTAACCGAAAATCAGTTCTGAAGGGATTGTCGGGTGGACAACGGCGTCCTCAACAAAGCCGATATGTTTAAGGGAATCTGTCACATGCTGTTGTTTGTAGGAAATTTGTTTGTCGTATTTCAAAAATTGCCACTTGCAGCCTCCGCAGAAGCCGCTGAAGTCACAGGGAGGATTTATCCTATGTGGTGATGGTTCAAGAATCTTAATAATGCGACCATTGGCAAAATTTTTCTTTTTCTTAATTATTCGGATCGATACAAGATCTAATGGCACAGCCTGATCAATAAAAACAGCAAAGCCATCAATGTGCGCAATGCCTTTGCCGCCAAAGGCCATATCTGTGACCTTAATATCGATAATTTGTCCTTTTTTGATTGTCATTGTTTTAAATCGATTATAGATTAAAAGTGAATAAAGTGAATAAAGTGAATAAAGTGACTAAAGTGAACTAAAGTGCCTAAAGTTAATGTATTGCTCCTGCACGCCATCGCTTTGTTCAGTTGAGACGGACAGATCGCTTCATCTTAACATAAAATAGATAGAATTCCACAACTTTAGTCACTTTATCCGCCACCGTACTTTGGCGGATTTAGCTCACTTTAGGCACTTCACAACCCAAAAACTTAACTGCAATTCTTATATAAAATATTATCTATATTTTCAAAGCGCTAAATTATTACTCTAAACCAAAGATGAAATCAATCTGTAAAAAAATAAGTTTTTTATCCGACAATTTCCTGCTCAGGGGAATACTTCATATACCGGCTGTTGAGCAATGTCCTGTTGTTATAGGTTCTCACGGTCTTTTGAGCAGCGGTAATTCTCCGAAACAAATCGAACTGGCACGAAGATGTAACGATTTTGGCATTGCATTTTTCAGGTTTGACCATCGAGGTTGCGGGAAAAGCGAAGGAGTTTTTAAAGAAGTCACTTCACTTGATGCCAGGCGCACTGATATTCTAAGTGCCATTGAAACA
>JAUWMJ010000132.1 GCA_030613225.1 Desulfobacterales bacterium | reverse complement strand
GGCAGAAAGACAGGCTTGTGGTGGTGAAGGCCGACCGGTCTGTCGTGTTAAACAAAGCCGTCAAGGTTATGGACCTTGCAAAGGCTGCGGGTGCGGCGAGGCTGTGTCTTGCCACTGAAAAGGGATTTTAGACACGGATTGCACGGATTACACGGATTCAAAAAATAAATTAACTGTGAAATCTGTGTCTGATAATTATAAAGAGATAGAAATGAAACATTCCAACATTACTGAGAAGATTATAAAGGCAACCGGAGTTGAGGTTGGTTTGCTGATCAATTTCGGCCATTCGGTTCAAGTAAAAAGAAAAGTGTTTGATAAAATTAAACCTAAATCCGTGTAATCCATGAAATCCGTGTCCAAAAATAAAAGAACTCCCAACCGGCTCATGCAAGGCATGATCAGCATCTCGCTGGGCATTCATTTGCTGATATTTGTTCACATCGCAGGAATTTACCGGGCCGAGGCATTAACTTACATCGAACTGACCTTGCAGGATGTTTCAAAACCTTTTACAAGATCAATCCCTCGTCCCAGGATGAGACACAAAACCCCGAAAATCCGGGATGCTAAAAAGCTCAACATAAAGACGCAGCATATCCCTAAAATGAAAATCGATCCAGCAGAAAACAATTTTACGGATACGCTCATGGAAAATATCGCTATGCCCAATGTCCCGGACAGTTCCGGGTTTAATATTTCAGACTTCAATCCTGACGGTATTTCAGATTTTGTGACAACAAACGACTATTTTACGATGGTGAGACTAAAGATAGAGAGCCGAAAGAGATATCCGGACTCTGCCAGGTCAAAACATATTGAAGGAAGGGTGAAGATCCGGTTTGTGATTACACCGGACGGCCTGGTATCTTCTTTGAAAATTATTAAGCGTGCAAGATACAGCAGCCTGGACAAAGCAGCTCTTAATGCTGTGCAGGATGCCGCTCCTTTTCCAAAGCCGCATAGAGGCTTGTTCAAAGGGCCGATTCATATGGAGATAACTATTGTATTTGAGTTAACGTAATTATGGAATTGATGAAAGGAGGTGAAAAAAAACAACATTTTTAAGGAATGTAATCTTTACAAAATTTTAAAAAGGAGAAGGCAGCTGTAACCGGCCATGGTTTAGAGCTGCCTTCAGGGTGAACCATCCTTGGATTGAAGGATGCTTCTTTAATAATATATCACTGAAGCGTTTCTTCGTCAATCCTTGGTAGTTTTCGTAAGCAAGAACAATTTATTATTATGGAGAATCTATACCAATGATAGAGAAACGAAAAAGAAGTTATTCTGGTCCTCCATCAAAGGCGGACATGCAAACACAGATATTAAAAAGGATACTACAGATTATCCTGATTTTCTTTCTTGCCTTGTCTATTTCCATTGCATGGGCTGATGAAAAAGTAAACAAGCTCGATGATATTGTGGTTACCGGTACAAAAACACCCCACACGCTGCAAGATGTTCCTGTTGAAACAGTTGTTATTACCGCTGAAGATATTGAGCGAAAGAACGCAAAAAATATCATGGACCTGCTGGTTGACATCCCCGGGATTCAAACAGGATATCATGACGATGTCTTCGGGACCTATACCTGGGTAGCTAAAATGAGAGGCCTGGATTTTAACAGCGGTTATGGTCTGATACTCATTGACGGACAGAGAGCTATGGGCTGTGGTCAAAGCGGTGGTATGGGAGAGTACGGCATCGGGCTGAATCAGATCCCCGTGAATATGATTGAACGTATTGAAGTTGTTAAAGGACCGGGTTCGGCATTATACGGCAGTGATGCAATGGCGGGTGTCATTAACATTATCACTAAAAAAGCACCTAAGGAGGCTACTGGATGGGCAGGCGTAACCTATGGAAAATATGATGTCAAAAGAAAAAACAACGATGGTTCTGAAGATGAAGCCCATGGAAGCAGAAACATGTCTCAAGCCTATGTTTCCTATGGCGACAGAATTTCCGACCGTTTTGGATACTTGCTTCATTACAACTATGAAAGTGCTGATGATATTAAAGAGGACCCGCTTCAGTCGGCCCGTCATTCATTCTTAGGCAAACTGGATGCCCAATTAAACGAAAATCTTGATATTTATTTAAAGTATGAGATGAGCGACTATGAAAAAATCGACAACAGGCAGGAAGACAGTTATCGTCTTTCTGCGGGAATTGATTATCTGCTGAAACAGAACCATTTGTTTTCATTAAAAGGATATACATACAATTGGGATTTCACCCATGGCTATCCTGGCTATTCACATGGTTACAAATATGGTGATACAGGATATAATCAGGGCGAGATTCAATACACCTGGAATTTTGAAGATTGGAATACGCTCATAATGGGTTGCGAAACTCAGCTTCAGGATATTGACTATAAGATTGAAAACGCTGACGGGAGCGTTGTTATCGTTGATGAAGATGTTAGAACATCAAGCCTGTATTTGCAGGATGAACTCAAACTGTTTAACGCACTTACGCTTGTCGGCGGTGTACGTTATGATGACCACTCAACATTCGGAAGCGAGGCAAATCCCAAGTTCAGCCTTATGTATAAACTGTTTAACGATACAACATTCAGAGCTTCAGCCGGCAGTTCTTATAAATCTCCCACTATTCGACAGCTTTATTACAGTACTCCTTACAGACATGGCAATTTTTATGCCCAGTCCAATCCGGATTTGAAACCTGAAAAAGGAGTCGGGTATGCTGCAAGTGTTGAGCAGTGGCTTTTTAACAACACCCTTATGCTTAACCTTGGCTATTTCAGAAATGATGTGGATGATATGGTGGTCAGAGAAGATACCGGTGATTTATACAATGGCCTGCCGTTGATGATATATAAAAATGTTGAAAAAGCATGGACAAGGGGAATTGAGTTCATGTGTAAAACCTACCTGTCAGATGGATTTTCAACCACTTTATCATATACTTATACTGATACGGAGAATGAAGAGACAGGGAAAGAGTTAACCTATGTACCCACGCACAGCGCCTCATTGAGCCCCGCCTATGATTGGGAGAAATATGGCGTGGGTGTGAGCGCTACTATTTCTTATACTGGAAAGCAATATACAAATTCCGACAATACCAAACATATCGACGCTGGTACCACCATGAATGCAAAAATTTATAAACATCTTTCAAAAAAGGCTAAAGTGTCTTTTGAAGCAGATGATATTTTTGATTCTCGTGAGGGCAGAGAGGGAAGTTACCATGCAGGTAGGGCCTTTGCCGTAAAACTAGATATCACATTTTAATTTTATATATATAATAAGGAGAACAGAATATGAAAAAAATAATATTAACGAAACTTGCTAAACTTTTTTGTGTTTCTATTTTTCTTCTGATATTTTTTTATACACCTGTTTGTGCCCATTATCCCTGGGTTAACATTAATGATTACACACCTGAAACAGGATCAACACTTAAGATGACTATAGGATGGGGGCATAAGTATCCTCTGGCAGGCTTTCTGAAAAAGGATTCACTGGAAAGCCTGAAACTCACAGGGGCTGGAAAGACAAACTCGAAGTTAACCTTTGTCTCTGGTCTGGAAATTGAGTCGGAGGAAAGTATAAGTGAACCTGGAGCATATATTGTTGCTGCAAAAAGAAAAGCAGGCTTTTACACCAAAACCACACAAGGTGGGAAAAGATCTTCAAAAAAGAACTTGAAAAATGTCATCAGCTGTTCCTTTTCTCATATGTGCATGAAGGCAGTTCTCAATGTCGGAGAAGGAAAGGGTAAAGTAGATGTCAAGATCGGTCATCCCATGGAAATCATTCCCTTAAAAAACCCAATCGATTTACGGGCAGGTGATTATATGCCTCTTCAGGTCCTTTACAATGGAAAACCTTTCAAAGGAAACATATATGCGACTTTTGCAGGTTTCTCCACAGAAAAGGATACCTTTGCATATTCCACCAAAACGGATAAAAAAGGCAAGGGTAAGATCAGGATATTGCAGCCGGGTGTCTGGCTGATCAAAGCAAGCCACGAAGAACCGTATCCGGACCACAATGAATGTGATGTTGAGTCGTTTATCGCTACACTAACCTTTGAGGTAAGGTAAGCCATTAATAATTAATGGGGATTTTTGAGCATTGTACAGCCCTGACGCACGTTTTGCCCCTCACCATAGCTCTCTCCCACCAGGGGGGAGGGGACAAACTGATTGATATCGTTGACATAAGCCCCCTCACCTTTGACAGCCTTGAGGGTTGGGGGGGGGTGAAAATAGCGCGAAAGATTATTTTTAGAAAAAATCGCCTCGGCTATTTTTTATACAATAAAAAGCGGTTACAAATAGTCAAAAAGGTGTGCGTCAGCACTGAGCATTGTAAGCGTTCTATACTACATGTGATCTGATGAACGTTTACAGTCTTTTAATACATTTTAACAATTTTAAAGAAATCGCTGATGAAATCTATTACATTTTTTATATGTTTTATTGCTTATATTCTGACATTTGCAGATATTGCTTGGGCTCATGGCGTGCGCGGAAAAATCACTTCTAAAACCGGCATCTTAGTAGAAGCCGAATATGATGACGGCGAGCCTATGAGTTATGCGGCTGTAGAGGTTTTTATCCTGAAAGAAAAACTGCCGTTTCAAACCGGAAGAACTGATAGAAACGGCAAATTCCTTTTTTTACCCGACAAACCGGGTGATTGGAAAGTTGTCGTAAATGATGAGATGGGGCATAGACTTGCTTTAATAACCAATATTGATAAAAAAATCGGTTTGAGCAAAAAAAGCGAGCAAACTGATAAATACGCTGGATCACTTTCCAGGCATGAAAGGGTCTTGATGGGTATTTCTATCATCTTTGGAATTTTTGGAGTTTTCTTCTGGTGGAAAGGAAAGAGAATTTATAGTAAGATGACGTCCGGTCAATAACGATGTCCATCACATCTTACGTTAGGCCCTTGGTGGCCTCTATCTGACAAATTGATTAACTCAAATGTAGCAGCACGCTGTTTCTTTTTTTTGGTTTTACGTTTATTTCTCATGTTTGCCTCCTTTTGTAATAATTTTGTGGAGGCATCAGTGTATTAACGGCCTTTATTGTCCGATGCTTCAGACAATAAATAAACTTTTATACGATTTTTTCAAATGTTATTTTCGGTTACAGTGTCGCATAGCGGCATATTGTAGCTTTTTACGAGTTCATCAAGATAAGCTTTGAACCCATTTTTTGAGCATTGCGTCTTGGAATTGAAACATACCGTTTTGGGATAATATTTCTTTTTCAACGAGTGACTTTAGTGCTCTTTGAAGAACGGACCCCGAATTAAATCCGACACGTTGAAGCTGCTCTGCGGCATAAATGCTTTTACCTCCTGTTTCAGCAAGGAGTCGTAAAGCTTTTTTCTGGTTCTGGGTTAACAGGTCCCAAAGAACGATAAACTGGTTCTTTTGGCTGGTAATGATTGATTTTTCAATTTCATCAAGAACATCCAGGCCTACGGTGGACGAACGCCATAAGTCAAATAAAAACTGCTGAATATACATGGGCTGATAATCGCAGCGTTCAACAATATCGGCGATAATTTCCCTGGAGACATTTACATTTATTTTTTTGAAAAGCTTTTGCGCCCAATCAGCGTAATGCCGAATTTCGATCTTCTGGAGCGGATAGGTGCGAGCCATTTTATAAAAAGCCCGTTTCACCGAATCGAACATCTCGATCAGAATATGCTTTTGGCTGCCTGAAAAGATGTAGGAGATATTTCGATGCCCCTGAATTACTTTGCGAAGGCGTTTTTCAAAACCTTCTTCTGAATATTTAGCCACTTCCTGGAACTCGTCGAAAACGACCAGCAATTTTTGTTTGGTTGAATAAGAAGCCAGGACCTTGAGTGTCTTTTCCAGGTACTCAGGCTTCTCCTTTGGTTTGATCGATGCTGAAAGCGTTGGTGAGCCGGTCATAGGATCGATGCTGCCTGATATCTTAAGGCCGGCCATTTGCTTTAATATCCGTTCAAGTTTTGATTCTATTTGCGTAAGACCGCTCAGGATAGCGTCAATAAAATCATTTTCGTCAAGCGTACCGTACAGATCGATATAAACAGAGTGCATCTTTGGCCTTGCTTTTTTAATCCGGCGTATCACCTGGTGTATCAGAGATGTTTTGCCCGTACGGCGGTGGGAATACACCAGAACATTCTGCGAATTTTGAGCATAATAGATTAAATCTTTTTGCTCAGTGGCCCGATTGCAGAAAGCTACACCAGTGACATAATGTGAATACGAAAAAGGATTTTCCATAGAAAAAATCTAGCAATTACGCATGAAGTGAATACTCATTTTGTGTATATATGTTTTGCGTAATTGGATAATATATCTTCTTGAAAGAATTGTAAAGAACTTATTTGGTTGCAGCACTGCGTCTGGGGCAGGGCAGAGCTATTCTCTTGATATTTATAGATTATCTCCCGAAAAAGATTTAGATCACCACTTGTGCAGGCCAGTCCGGGAAATCGAAGATTTTCAGAGTTGACCTTTTACTGGAGGAAGTTATTGCTGCTGTGAGAACCCATAGTGCGCTGTCGGCGCAATTTGTTTTTGACTGGCTGTATCCTTGCTAACGGGAAATAGTACTACATCGAATTCTTTTTCGCCAGATGGATGACAGCGATACCGTTTGTGAGTTTCCTGTGGGTTGCGTGCAAAAAGCCGATGTTTTTTAAAATATCCGTTAGTTCGTCAGGCGAAGGAAAGGTTCGTATTGACTCGGGAAGGTGAGTGTAGGCCTGCACGGAACCGGTAATAGCTTTGCCCAAAAAAGGGATAATATAAAAGGAGTAGTAATCGTAAAGCAGGCGAAAAATAGGCGAGGCCGGTTTTGAAAATTCCAGGCACATCATCTTTCCGCCTGGTTTCAACACGCGATACATTTCTTTAAATCCTTTTTTCATATCTATAACATTTCGGATTCCAAACCCAACCATTGCTGCATCAAAACTTGCGTTTTGAAACGAAAGTTGCTGAACATCCCCCTGAACATATTGAATACGCTTTCGAATTGATGATTTATTTTTTTTAAACCTGCCTGCATTTATCATGGCGCTGGAAAAGTCATATAGGGTTACACGACCTTTCGGGCTGACAGCTCCGGCTGCAAGAACAGCAAGATCACCGGTACCGCCGCACACATCAATAACCCTGTCTCCGCTATTTAACCCCAGCATGCGGACAGCTATTCTTTTCCAGATATGATGAATACCGAAGCTTAAAAGGGTGTTCATCATATCATATTTTCTAGCCACGGAATTGAAATAACCAAGGATCAATTTGGACTTTTTCCGGCCATCGATTTTTTTATAGTCGAAATTTGCCATATTTGTAAGCGTTCACTAAGCTTGAAATTAGAAAATAGAAATTGGAAATTTGTCCTTCATGTTTTTACCACGGATTTGCACGGAAATTTCACAGATACTAAAAATTCAGACCTCGTCATTAATCATTAATAAATCGCGGCGAGCCCTTATGTGACACAGGATTGCATAATAATTGGACACTGCACTCAAGCTTCAGGTGTCGGGTGTCAGGTGTCAGTAGTAAAAAAGCGAGAGCCAGCCTGAAACCTGACACCTGAAACCTATGCTCCGAAAAGGCTTCACTACGCCCGATAATGT
>JAUWMJ010000164.1 GCA_030613225.1 Desulfobacterales bacterium | reverse complement strand
TAAGTACAATTATGCAGAACCTGGCTCATCAGCGATGTAATAATCACAGGCAGCGAGAAGCTGTGGCTCGGTGTCCTCAATGCCGACGATATTTCTGCAGGGAATGCATTACCGAACACGAAGACCTTGTCCTTTGTGCTTCATGTCTTAGCAAGTTACACAGCCGGTCTTTAGCCAGGCCGTTTAAGCTTTACGGACTGGTCAGGATATGGCAGTTTCTTGCAGGTGGAATCATTATCTGGATGTTTTTTTATTATCTTGGCCAGGTACTGCTTGGGCTTCCGTCTTCTTTTCATGAAGGAACGCTGTGGCAAACCGGGTGGTGGGGATGAAACAATCAAAAGGAAAACAGCGCAAAAGCGCAATCAGGATTTTGGAAGAGTCGATACACCTGTTGCGACTTTCACCGGCCGGCCTTCTTTCCAGTTACTACATCGGAAGTATGCCATTTGTTTTAGGCCTGCTTTACTTCTGGGGGGATATGAGTCACAGCGCTTATGCCAGAGAGCATTGCGCCGTGTCAGCGCTCGGTCTTGCTTTTCTCTTTGTATGGATGAAATGCTGGCACGCTGTTTTTACTGTCAAGTTACGAGAGCAACTTCTGGATGCACAGACAGGCTCGTGGTCTTTTGGTCGTATTGTTAATCTCGCAGCAACGCAGGCATTTATCCATTCTTCCTCCTTTTTAATACTGCCGGTCGCCTTGATTATGGCAATTCCTTTTGCCTGGTGCTTCGCTTTCTACCAGAATGTTTCAGCACAGGCATTTTATGAAGAAGATGATATAAAAACAGTGTGTAAAAAATCCTGGCGTTTTGCAAATCTTTGGCCAAAGCAAAATCACATTTTAATACTTGTTTTCTTGGCTTTTGCTTTAATAATATTTTTAAATCTGGCGACTGCAATGTTTATTCTTCCGCATATTTTAAAAAAATTTTTCGGTTTTGAGACAATATTTACATTAAGCGGAATTAACTTTTTTAATTCAACATTTCTTGTTGCAACGATTGGAATCACCTACTTATGTATGGATCCGATTGTTAAGACCGCTTATGTGCTTAGATGCTTTTATGGAGCAGCCTTGACAACAGGGGAAGATATTCGCGTTGAATTACATAAATTCGTAACATATTAGGTAGCCGCTCACGGCTTGAAACTTGAAACTATAAATTAAAAAGTAGAAGGTCGGGAGAGATGAAACGAATTTACGGGTTGGATGTCTACAAACCGGCAGAAAAGTTATCAGATATGGTCTGGCGCGACTTTGATAAGTGTAACAAAAGTTGAAAAACTCTGTCCAAAATTAAAAACCAATCACGAAAGCCCGAAAAGACGAAAACACGAAAAAAGAATTAGGGGAAAAGGATGTTTCGTGCTTTCCTCCTTTCGTGTTTTCGTGATACAAAATAAAATCAGACATAATTCTACAGTACAAAAGCATGAAGGCCAAATTTCCAATTTCTATTTTCTAATTTCAACGTTCCGTGAACGCTTGCATATAACATATAAAATTATGATTCCAGAAAAGACTCTTATTGCAATTTTGACATTCATTCTTTGTGCGGCATCTTTTAATGCTGTTGCTGCTGAAAAGGCGCAGCCCCGCTATTCAAATGACTTGGCTACTTACCTTTCCATATCCCCGGACGAATTGAACCGCTCAATTGAAGAAATTATAAACAGGCGGGAATTTACCTGGAGAATGCCCCGTGAAAGGATTAAAGAAAAAGATGAAGATTACTCAGGTCCCTTTACAATGGTTATTAAATGGATTGGTGATCTGCTTGGAAAAGGGTTTAAGGCTGTAAAGGGATTGATAAAGAAAATTATAGACTGGTTAGTTAAACTTTTTCCTGATAAGGAGCTCGGCACAGATCCCTCAAATAAAGACTGGATTTACTCCACACGTTTATTTCTGGTTATTCTCCTTGCATTTTCAGGCCTGGTCATTGGCTATTTTTTTTGGAAAACCTGGAAGAAACGTCGTGCTTTTACGGCTGAAGCAGTCGTAGAGCCTTTAGTATCGACTCCGGATATTGAAGATGACGGGGTAAGGGCGGATGATCTTCCGGCAAACCGGTGGTTGAATCTTGCCGGGGAATTTGCAGCTAAAGGGTCCCTGCGTCTGGCCATGCGTGCTTTTTATCTGGCGACACTTTCGCATCTTGCCCAAAAGGAGATGATAACCATAGAAATTTTCAAATCGAATTTAGATTATGAAATAGAGCTTAAAAGGCGTGCCTATGAAGAAAAAGAGATTTTGGCGGCATTTTCTCAAATAGTATCTTTTTTCGACAGGGTCTGGTACGGCATGTACCATATAACAATATCTGATCTAAACAGCTTTGCTGCAACTCAGGAAAGGATAATGGCCCTTGCTGGAAAATAAGAAATTGCGTTTTGTATTTTCAGCCTTTTTAATTGCTGTTTTTTTAACTGGGGTTGTTAATCTTTTCCTGCTTCGCTTTAAAGCGGGTGATGTTTATCCTCCTTATTCGTCTTTACGCAGCGATCCTCTTGGAACAAGAGCATTTTACGAGAGCCTGGATAATCTGGATAATATTGCTGCTAAGCGAAATTACCGTCCTATGTCAAAGATAAAATCAGGCCAGGGTGTTACTTTCTTTTATCTGGGAGCAAAGATATTCAATTCAGATTCGGTTCACAAAGATTTACTCAAATCGTTTGAACATATAGCAAAAAGTGGTGGGCGCCTGGTCATAGCATTTTTTCCAATAATGAAAAATCAGTTAAAGCCCTTATTTAAAGAGAAGGCTTGCCAAGATTCAGAGGAAAACAATTTAAAGGAGGAGAAAGATAATTGCCAGGTAAACGATGATAAGTTCGTTTCTCTGGCCGAGCGCTGGGATGTAAGTATCAGGTATGATGAAATGAAAGAAAAAAATAAAAAGAATGCTTTTAAAGCCGAATCAAACAATAAAGACCTGCACGCCCCTGTCTCCTTGCATACGGCAAAGTATTTCGATGACCTTTCCGATTCCTGGGAAGTGATTTATGCTTCAGGCGATCGACCTGTTATTATTGAAAGAAAGTTCGGCAAAGGAACAATTGTGCTGTCTTCAGACTCATATTTCTTCAGCAATGAAGCGCTTCGCGGACAGCGACATCCTGAATTGCTTGCCTACTTCATGGGATTAAATCGAAAGGCTCTCTTTGATGAAACGCATTTCGGAATTCAAAAGAGTTATGGTGTTGTCTATTTTGTCGGAAAATACAGGTTTCACTGGTTTGCAGCCGGAATTGTTCTGCTGGCCTTCCTGTTTGTATGGAAAAATTCGGTTAGTTTTGCACCGCCGCATAAGGATGAGCATGAAGGAATTGAAGAAAGTTTTGCTTCGGATAAAGATTATACGCAGGGGCTGATAAACCTGTTGCGTCGGAACATCCCAAAGGAAAAAATTCTAAAGGTCTGCGTTGAAGAATGGGAAAAGTCGATAGAGCAAGGCAGAATGGTTAGTTCTGATAAACTTGAGCGGATTAAAGACCTTGTCGAAAGAAAAGAGCCAAAGGCGAAAAAAGATCACGATCCTGTAAACGGGTATAAAGCAATAAACGAGATACTATCATCAGAGATAGTCAAATAGTTAACCACTCAACCACTTAACGAGGTCTGCTTACAAGGAAAATAATTATGAACGAAAACACTGAATTTTTAAAGAAAGCATTAACACGTATAAAAGCTGAAGTCGCTAAAGTGATCATCGGATACGATGACATTGTGGATAAAACCTTAATTGCCATATTCAGCGGTACACACGCCCTGATAGAAGGAGTCCCCGGCGTGGCAAAAACCCTTCTTGTAAGAACACTGGCACAAGTGATGAGATGTGATTTTGCACGAATTCAGTTTACACCTGATCTTATGCCTGCAGATATTACAGGTACGCATGTTTTTAACCTGCAAAAGGATATGTTTTCCCTGGTCAAGGGTCCTGTTTTTACAACCTTTCTCCTGGCAGATGAAATCAATCGTGCGCCTGCAAAAACCCAGTCCGCACTGCTTCAGGCAATGCAGGAACGCACGGTTACGATTGACAGAAAGACCCATAAGTTATCGGAAAACTTTACTGTTTTTGCTACTCAGAACCCGATTGAATACGAGGGGACATACCCCTTGCCTGAAGCACAAAAGGACAGGTTCATGCTTAAAATTACAATGGACCATCCTGAGCGGGAAGATGAATTAACACTGGCTAAACGTATGCTTGGCAAGGATTCACCGGAAGAGACTCTGGCCGGTGGAGCGGTAAAACCAATACTGACCCCGGAGATTGTAACGAAACTACGGTCATCTCTTGAAGGTATTCTGGTAAAAGAGGAGTTGATTGCCTATATCGTTGATATTGTACGAAGAACCAGAAAATACCAGAGCGTAATGGTAGGTGCAGGTCCCCGCGCAACACAGTCTTTGCTCCTGGCAAGTCGTACTTTTGCTGCGATTAAGGGGCGTGATTTTGTTACGCCTGATGATATTAAATCGATGGCGGTGCCGGTTTTGGAGCATCGTCTGATTCTCAGGCCGGAATATGAAATTGAGGGGTTGACGGTAGGGGAAGTTATTGAAAATATATTAAAAGATATTGCAGTGCCAAGATGATTGCGGGTTGCGGGGTACGAGTTACGGGTTGCGAGTTGCGGGGTACGGGTTACGGGTTGCGGAAGGAAGGTGTTATGAATGTCGAATATCGAACAAGGAATATCGAACCGCAGAAGTAAGGAAAAACACTTCGAAATTCGATATTCCTTGTTCGGTATTCTGCGGTTCAATAATCAATAATCGCTTAAGTTAATGGCATTGGGGTACGAGTTGCGGGGTACGGGTTGCGAGTTGCGGGAGGAAGGTGTTGTGAATATCGAATACGTGTCTCGGCGTAGCTTTAGCGAAGCTGGATCGAACAAGGAATTTTAAACTGAGAAAATATTTCATGCGAATAAACAAATGATAGTTCCAAAATTCAGACTTCTTTTTTGGGTTGCAGCGGTCTTTTTACCGTTTTCAATCCTTGCTGCAGTTGTACCTTCTGCAGTATTTCTTTCGATAGGCGCGGCTTTGATGCTGGTGTTGATTGCAGTGGCAGACGGAGCTGTCGCTTCCGGTAATCTTTCAGGCATTCAGGTGGAGCTTCCTGAAGTGGTGAGGTTTTCCACAGGAGGAAGACAAGGAGAGATTACGCTACGCATTAAAAATGAGAGTATGAAGTCAAGACGTCTAAGAATAGCTTTAGCATTACCGGCAGAGATTTATTCGCCAGACAGAGAGCTTATAACCTATTTGCCCGAAGAAAGTCTTTATTCATCTATTCAGTGGCCATGCAAAGGTTTGAAGCAGGGGAAATACAACCTGGATAAGTGTTATCTGGAAACAACGTCAAACCTGGGTTTCTGGGCTATTCGGGGTATAACACCGGTCAAGGCAGAGATTCGCGTTTATCCCAATTTGCTTGTTGAAAGAAAAAATCTCAGTGCTCTTTTTCTGAACAAAGGAGTTGGCGTTCACTCGCAGCGACAGGTCGGTAAAGGACGGGATTTTGAACAGTTAAGAGAGTATATGCCGGGTGACAGTTATGAAGATATTCACTGGAAGGCGACGGCAAAGAGGGGCCAGCCCATTACAAAGGTTTTCCAGATAGAACGGACACAGATGGTTTATGTTGTTATTGATGCATCACGACTGAGCGCACGAACGGCATATTACCGCAGGAACAACAAACCCTCCGGCGAAGAGGATAATTTATTTCTTACTACTATTTTAGAACGTTATATTACAGCCGCCCTTGTTCTTGGGCTGGCTGCCGAGCGGCAGGGGGATTTGTTCGGCATTTTACTCTATGATGACAGGGTGCGCAGCTTTGCAGGAGCAAAAAACGGCCATGCCCACTTTAATGCCTGCCGTGATATGTTATATACTTTGCAGCCTAAAAGTGTTTCTCCTGATTTCAGTGAACTTTTTACATTTATAAGCACAAGAATCAGACGAAGATCTTTACTGCTTTTTTTGACAAATCTGGATGATCCTGTTCTGGCACAAAGTTTTACAAAAAACATTGATATCATCAGTCGGAGGCATCTGGTTTTGGTAAATATGCTGAGACCTTCAGGCGCACGCCCTGTATTTTCATCCTCATCTATAGAATCTGTTGATGAATTATACGAAAAACTCGGAGGACATATGCTGTGGCAGAGCCTCCGCGAAACAAAGAAGGTGCTCAGGCGACTGGGAGCAGGGTTTTCACTGCTCGACAATGAAAGTATGTGCGCAGAACTGATATCAAAATATCTGTCAGTCAAGAAAAGGCAGATATTGTGATCGAAAATGGCAAGCAGGTGAGAAAAGTTTTTGACAGGATAACAGGATAAACAAGATTTTTTTTAAGTGAACAAACGCAATTAAATCTCATTATAGCTATCCAGTAAATCATGAAATATAATCGAAATCTGAAGAAGGTGTACAAATGCAATTCGGGGAATTGACAGAGAAAGTCATTGGTTGCGCATACAAAGTTTATAACAGAATGGGTTACGGATTCCTGGAATCTGTTTATGAAAAATGTATGCTCATAGAATTGAAAAAAACTGGTTTATCTGCTGTTTCGCAGAAGCCTATAACAGTATTTTATGATAGTGAAGTTGTTGGTGAGTTTAAAGCTGACATCATAGTAGAGGACACTATTATATTAGAACTAAAATCGGTAAGGCGAGTCATTCGAGTTCATGAAGTTCAGATGGTAAATTATCTTGTTGCCACAAAAAAGCCTGTAGGTTTAATTATTAACTTTGCTGAACGGAAGGTTGAAATCAAACGAAAAGTAAAGGATTTACGTAAGGATTTAGATTTGGATTAACAGAATATTATTTGTTAATTTTAATCCTGAGAATCCTGTAAATCCTGTCAAAAAATTCTTTTAAAAAAGACATAATCTCCAAGCTTCACATATTATTTATTGTCAGGAAATAATGATAATCGATTTAAGAAAATTTATTAAAGAAGAAAAACCATTCTGGGATGAACTTGAGGGTATTTTAGATGAGCTTGAAAAAGGCACTGGCAGCA
>JAUWMJ010000034.1 GCA_030613225.1 Desulfobacterales bacterium | reverse complement strand
AAACGTTATCGCTATTGAGCTTTTATGTGGAGTTCAGGCCATGGATCTTTTCACCAATATGCAACCCGGAGAAGGGACTATGGCAGCATATAACGTCATACGTGGTACAGTTTCCCATCTGGACAGCGATCGCATACTGTCAAAGGATATCGAAGCTGTAAAAAGCCTTATGCAAAGCGGAAAGATTCTGGAAGCTGTCGAAGAAAAAGTCGGAGAACTTAGATAGTTCGTAAGCGTTCACGGGTTCAAAGGTTCAGGGTTCAACGTTTCTTTTTTGGTAAAGCCTGGTGGAATAAATGAGTTCCGGCGGAACTCTCAATCGAATTAGCCCGCCGTTTTACGTATGAATCAACCTGCTGTGCCATGATTTTACTTTTTTAACCTAAAGTCGCAACCAAAGCTCAGGGTTGACGTATCAACGGTTAAGATTTGCATTGAACTTTGGACCTCTGAACCCTGAACCTTTGAACCCGTGAACGCTTACAATATTTTATACGAATTTTACATTTTTTGTTGCTGATTTTATCACAAAAATGCGTTCATTATTACCCTTAAGGTCGGCAGGTGTCATGAAGAAACCATGACGGTCTGGTGAGTATGAAAGGGTATATCCTATTACTACTTCGCTATCTGAAAACTCAACTTCAATCTTTCGACCTCCTGCTGCTATTTCATCATCATATTTATCGCTATGGGATTCATTTCCCTCACTTTCTTTAACAAAAAATACCGCCTTTAATTGTTCAACATCAATATTTTCCATCTCACCGCTTAACGTTGTTAAATGAAACTGTGTTTTATTAGGAAAAAAGTCGCTGGTATTTCCTTTCATTATTTTGCCGTCTTTAAATTGTACTACAACCTTGTTTTGTTGCATAGAGTCCTCCGTTAAAACAGTCAGACATTTACTTGAGCGTTATGTGGTTATCCTTTTTATGGTTTATTATCAAACAACCATAAACAGAATATCTTTAAAATACAAGCAAATTTTAGCCCGTTTGTAAGATGCATCTTTTCCCCTACATAGGGCTCGGTCAAAAACAACTTGGCATTTTTGCATCCCAATTTTACCAAGTTATTTTTGACCGAGCCCATATGGTATAGATCTTGTGTTGACATGACAGCTCTTTTAAAGATAGATAAATATAAAATGTAACTGGTTCAAAGTTCCGGGGTTCACGGTTCAGGGTTAAACAGATGAGTTGATAGAAGTTAAACTAACAAACTATGAGTTAGCTGAGCGCATCATCTCACTCAGCATACACCCAACCGTGAAATGTGAACCCTGAAACTCACAACCTGAGTATTTACTATAAAACAAGATATTCTCTGTGCTCCGATAGCTCAGTGGTGAAAAATGACTTTTTACTTAGCACCCCAAGGGCATTTCCTGTGGGCACCATCGGTAACACTCTTCACGAGTCCAACACTTTCGATAAAAAGGATAATTTTATGCGAACATACTCTTTAATCATTTCAGCGCTCCTTGTTCTTCTTTTCAGCGGTTGTGCATCCCCAAGGATAACCCTTTTTCCTGATGACACAGTACCACTTCAGGAATTTACGCTTCAGGGCAAAGGAAAGGGCAAGATACTTGTTATTCCCATAAAAGGGAAAATATCAGGCAGCACAAGCAAAGGGCTTATTTTTACAAAACCGAGCATGATCCAGGAGGTCGTTTCCCAGCTCAAACTGGCTGAAAAAGACAGGAAAATCAAAGCGGTTATTTTAAAAATCGACTCTCCGGGAGGTACTGTTACAGCAAGCGACATCCTTTATCACGAAATTATTGCCTTTAAAAAACGTACCGGTGTAAAACTTGTGGTAGCAATGATGGATGTAGCTGCGTCAGGCGGATATTACATCGCTCTGCCTGCTGATTTTATTTTTGCGCATCCTACAACGATCACCGGTTCAATAGGCGTTATATTCATGCAGCCAAAAGTAAACAGTCTTATGGAAAAAATAGGTGTCGGCCTGGATATAAACAAATCCGGCAAAAACAAGGATATAGGTTCACCCTTTCGCAAGACCACTGATGAGGAACGAAAGATTTTTCAGGACCTGACTGACGAACTTGGAAAAAGATTTATAAATCTTGTCTCAATACACCGAAAACTCGATAAAAACAGACTGGCACAAATCTCTACAGCTCGAATATATCTTGCCCCAAAAGCTCTTGAACTTGGTTTGATTGACAAAATAGGATACCTTGAAGATGCGATAAGCAAGACTAAGAAACTGGCCGGACTCTCGCAAGATGCCAGGATCGTTATATATCGCCGCACCAAATACCCCAATGACAACCTGTACAATACTGCTGTTGACTGGCAAGGCGGCCAGGGCTTATCCCTTATCGATTTAAACCTGCCCGAATCAATAAGTCCCTTAAATACTGGGTTTTACTATATCTGGATGCCATAAGTATGAGACCTTTGCAGATAAGCGCAGACTTCGAAACGGCACTTTTCAAAGGTCTTAGGGTTCGCGCAAATATAACTTTACATTTTAGGCGCATGGATTTAGGTCAGATTTGTTCGATCCGAGACTGCAGGTAAGCGAAGACTCCGAAACCACAGGAATAGCGAGCTATTTCGAGGATTTTGGAGTTGAGAATCGGACAAATATGGCCTGAATCCGGGATGTGCCGCGAAGCAAATGCCCTTGGGGTGCATAAAATGTGAAGTTATTTTTTCGCGAGCCCTAAGACTGAGGCAAGGAAGCTATAAGGATAGTTGGCGATACGTAAAGTGTATTTTATTATCTGTGAAAAACAGTTTGGAATCTCATTATTTTTTTTTAAAATTATGATACGATTTAACTCTTTGTATTTTTATTGTTTATCTTGAAACGATTCGATTTTGAATGGTTTTTTTGTTTTTTAAGCTTGATTTTTTCATTCAGGGCCTATACGAAAACAGACCGTTGTATTTTTTGTGTTGAAAGCTTTTAGAAAAAAAAACAAAGAGGGAGAGTAATATAATGAAAAATCTGTTAGGTATTTTATACTACCGGAAGACTATGTTGATTATCTTTGCTTTGTTTTTTTGTTTGTATAATTCCGGTTATGCTGCCGATATTACGCTTAAATGGGGTTCAAACACCGAACCTGATCTTGCAGGATATAAGATCTATTATAAAAAAATCTTTTCCGGTGCACCATATGATGGTGTGGATATTGATCAAGGCCCTTCACCAATTTCTTTAACAACTAACGATCCTGACGATCCGTATTACGTTGATCCTGATAACCCTGAATTATTACTTACAGGTTTAGACGATAATGATAACTATTTTCTTGTTGTTACTGCCTATGATAATGAAGAACCATATAATGAAAGCGGTTTTTCGAATGAGGTAAATACTCTTAGCGGCAGCAGCAGTGGTGGTGGCGAAAGCGGTGGCGGCGCAGTCAGCGGTGCCGAGAGCAGTTGCTTTATTGCCAGTTCCGTTTTTAGCTCAAAAATAGACTGTTTAGAAAATCACTCCGGTCGCCCTGGGAAAACAGTGAAAAATATCCTGGTACCTGTAGCGGAACTGTCATATCTGACGTTTTTATCTATCCATTCGTTTTAGCCTGTATCATTTTCGTGCTAGGATTTATATGTGGCGCGAAATATTTTTCCAGCTTTTCTCATTCCAGGTGTACAGTAAAAAGATTTCACAAATGAGCCTTTTTCAAAACGTCCCATTTCAAAGGTCTCAAGGCATAAAAACTGTTATGGATTTCTGTTTTCAAACACAGTACAATTTCATTTTTCCATCATTTTTTTATTGAACACCCTCCCCTGCTTTAATAAATTTTCAATCTTGATCTTATAGCTCCAGTCATTTTTTGATTGCTTAGGGCTCGCGCAGGTAAGCGTAGACTCCAAAAATAATTTCACATTTTCCGCACCGATGCATCCCTGCTGACTTTAGACGTCGATGCATCCCGCCTGACTGCGTTGCGAAACTTCGGAATATGCATGATATTCATGCTTTTTCGCACCTTGTCAGCCGGGCGCCTCAACATCTGAAATTGCGAACTTATTTTTACGCGAACCCTTGCTATTTTCATTGAAAAAAGACATTCACCGAAAGCCATTACATATCTTGAAATCAGTAACGATTAGATGCTATAGAGTTACATTCAGACTCCAAAGATTTTTTGAGACTTTTGAACTCGCAATGGGTAACCCTATTATCAATAAAATAATTGAAGAATTTATTTAAAGGCAATTTGAGAGTTTTTTAATGGCTAAAAAACCGGCTTATAAAGAATTAGAACAAAGGGTTAAGGAGTTAGAAAAAGAAATTGCCAGGCTTAAAGGGGCAAAGAAATTAATACAAAAGAGCGAGTCAAGACTAAAAGAAGCGGAGCAATTAGCACAGTTAGGGCATTGGGAATTAGATCTTGTTACTAATATTTTATATTGGTCTGATGAAATTTATCGTATTTTCGATTTAGACCCTCAGGAATTTGGAGCAACTTACGAAGCTTTTTTAAATACAGTACATCCTGATGACAGAAAATTGGTCGATGATGCTTACAAAGAATCAGTAAAAAACAGGACGGGTTATGATATTGTTCACAAGCTGCTACTTAAAGACGATACAATTAAATTTGTACACGAAAAATGTCATACCATTTACGGCAAAGACGGAAAACCATTGCGTTCAATTGGTACCGTGCAGGATATTACTAAACGAAAGCAAGAGGAGCACAGCTTTTCAGGTATTATAGGGCGCAATGCTAAAATGAAAGAACTGTTCGAGACTATAAGGGAGGTTACAGAAGTCAATGTCCCAACGCTCATACAGGGGGAAAGCGGCACAGGAAAGGATCTGGTAGCCAGGGCAATTCACAATGAAGGTCCCCGTGCAAATAAAGCATTTGTACCGGTCAATTGTGGTGCACTTCCGGAGGGGTTGCTGGAGAGCGAGCTCTTCGGACACGTAAAAGGTTCTTTTACCGGGGCATTACGTGACAGGAAAGGCAGATTTGAAATGGCTCGTGGCGGCACCCTGTTCTTAGATGAGATAGTAGATATGTCCAAGCCCATGCAGGTAAAACTGCTTCGGGTCCTTCAGGATGGCAAATTTGAGAGGGTGGGCAGTGAAAAAACAATTACAGCAGATGTTCGGATCATTAGTGCCGCCAATCGCGACCTGAAGCGTGAAGTTGACAGGGGTAATTTTCGTAAGGATCTATACTACCGCATCAGTGTGATTCCAATTCACTTGCCACCACTTAGAAAGCGAAAGGATGATATTCCACTCCTGGTTGATTACTTTCTTGAAAAGGCATCAAGTGAAGAAAAGAACATAGGCGGCATCTCTAAAGATGCCCTATCTATTATGATTGACTATTCCTGGCCTGGAAACGTCCGTGAGCTACAAAGTGCCATCCAGTATGCCATTATAAAGTCAAAGAATCAGATCATTCAACCATATCACTTTCCTCTTGAATTGAAGGGACATAAAGTTGAGCAACATTCACGTGGTCCCTCTCGCAAGCTGGATGCGGGAAGTGTCCAGGATGCCATAACCCGTTGCGGGGGGAATAAGGCTAAGGCTGCCAGGTTCCTTGGTGTGGGGCGTGCTACGCTTTACCGTTTCCTTGCAAATTATCCGGATTTGTTATCGAGTATTTACGAATCAAATTAGATCAGCGGTTATTTTTGCGAGAGCCCTAAGGAGAATAGATAATGATCCATAATCATATTTCCGTTCAAGATGCCCTGCCGGAACACACCGATAAAAAAGAGCGAAAATTGATCGGTGATCGTGGAGATCACTTTTTAAACCGAATCGTGGGGGAAACCGAAGAAAATATTTCCGCCTGCTATCAATGCGAACGGTGTACCAATGCCTGCCCGGTATGTCACTATATGGATATTAAGCCGCACCAGGTTATTCGCTATATTCAAATGGGATGGCGTGAAGAACTGATGCACTCTTCAACCATATGGGTATGTTTGTCCTGTGAAATGTGTACTACCTATTGTCCCAATGAGGTAGGTGTAGCCGAAACGATCAACCATCTGCGTAACATGGCCGTCCATTCATCTATTACGCCGAAAGAAAGGCATTTGGCGGTCTTTCATCAGACATTCATGGAAGAGCTCCTGCGATATGGAAGAGTTAATGAATTATGGCTTATGAATGCGTTTAACCTCAAGCCGAAGATCCTCAAGGAAAAAATACAGATGGGAACGTTAAAAGAAGAGATCCTTTTGGGCTTAACACTTTTAAAAAAGGGAAGGCTCAATTTGCTGCCGCGAAAATCCAAGGCAATTAAGGAAATCAAAAAAGTCTATCGTATGAGACGTGGAGACATTGTCTGATGAAATTATCCTATTATCCCGGATGTTCTTTGGAAGGGATGGCAGGCGATTACGCTAGATCTATTACTGCTGTATTCAAGCATTTAGAGATTGATCTGATCGAATTGAAAGATTGGACCTGTTGCGGATCAACCGCTGCCCATAGTTTGAGCGAGATAATGTCTGTGGCCCTGCCTGCCAGAAATCTTGCCATCGCTGAAGCACTGGGACTGGACATTATATGTCCCTGCGCCATGTGTTTTAATCGTCTCCGGTTTTCTCAAGAGATGGTTAAGAAAAAAATATTCGATATCCCATGGAATGTTACAGGGGATATTCAGGTTCACGACATGACCCGTTTTCTGTCAAAACCCGAAATAATTGCACGCATTAAAAAACAGGTTGTAAGACCTTTGAGCACGCTGAAAGTCGTATGTTATTACGGTTGCCAGATGGTCCGGCTCCCTAGAATCGCCGGAGATATAGATTATGAAAACCCCCAAACCATGGACAAACTCCTGGAAGCAGTGGGAGCGCAAGTAATTGACTGGTCTTACAAGTCCACGTGTTGCGGGGCGAGTATCGGCATTGCGCGAAAGGACATCCAGGGATCTCTCACAGGCCGGATTTTGCATAAAGCGCGCCAGACCGGTGCAAATGCTATTATTGTTTCCTGTCCGTTATGTCAATCCAACCTTGACATCATCCAGAAAAATATCTCCGGCAGGGCCATGCCGGTATTTTATTTTACGGAGCTGCTGCACCTGGCTTTTGAAGAAAAAAGTGCAGATAAAAGGTTTCGGACGCATTTTACGAGTCCTGTTCCCCTGTTAAAGGAAAAAGGTTTGCTGCCTTAAAAGGAAAATACCATATGGAACCTTCTATCCATATACCGGTGGGAAAAGTTATCGTGATCGGCGGCGGTATTAGCGGTATCCAGTGCGCCCTGGACTTGGCTGATACAGGTTTTTACGTCTATTTATTGGAAAAATCACATACCCTTGGCGGGACCATGGCGCGTCTGGACAAAACCTTTCCCACCAATGATTGCTCCACATGCATGTTTTCTCCTAAACTGGTGCAGGTTGCCGGCCATTCCAATATAGAAATTATTACCAACAGCCGCTTACTGGATCTGGAAGGGAAAGCCGGTCGTTTTACTGCCAGAATAGAGAAACAGCCTCGTTATATCAATGAAGAAAAATGTATCACCTGCGGCCAATGTGCTGAGAAATGTCCAAAGAAAGTTCCCGACTCTTTCAACGGTGAATTGAGCAAACGAAAGGCGGCATTTCTCACGTTTCCACAGGCAGTACCGTTAAAATATGCCCTGGATGCCGAACATTGCCTGTATCTAATTAAAAAAAAATGCGGCCTGTGTAAAAAGATATGCCCTGCCGAGGCAATTGAATTCGATCAGAAACCGGAAGTGATAAACCTTTCCATCGGTGCCGTTGTAATATCGACCGGATTTGAATTGGCGTTAACAGCCCGGCATGGAGAATTCGGCTACGGCAGATATCAAAATGTCGTTACCTCTTTGCAATATGAGCGGATATTGTCAGCCACAGGACCTTATGGCGGTCATGTCCATCGTCCGTCAGATGGGATGGTCCCGAAAAAAGTTGCCTGGATTCAATGTGTCATGTCACGGGATATTGCCAGAAACCGACCCTTTTGTTCTTCTGTGTGCTGTATGCATGCCGCCAAGCAGGCCGTTTTAACCCGCAGCCATGAACCGGAAACCGAAACCACCATATACTTTATGGATATTCGTGCCCAGGGCAAAGGGTTTGATGATTATATTAACCGTGCGCGTTCCCAATATGGGGTTCGATACAGGCGGTCTATGATATCCCAGGTCTATCTGAATCCTGAAAATGATAATTTGATCATTGAAACATTTGATCACCATTTGAACCGGAAGATAGAAGAAGAATTTGACATAGTGGTTCTATCCAGCGGCTTTAAACCGTCAGATAATTTTTTCGACCTCTCAAAAAGGTTGAGGCTTACCACCAATTCTTTCGGATTTTTAACCACAGACTTTGATGAACCTGTCTCAACGTCTCGACCCGGTATCTATGTATGCGGCGGCATAGAATCACCCAAAGACATCCCTGAAACCGTAATCCAGGCAGGTGCCGCAGCAGCCGAGGTCGCTGTTCTGATTAACTCTGCAATAAATACGGAAATTGTAAGAAAAGAGATTGTGGAGGAAAAACCCGTTGATACCGTTCCACGGGTCGGCGTATTTGTTTGCCACTGCGGAACGAATATCGCCGGTGTTGTAGATATTGACCAGGTCCTTGATTCTGTAAAAAAACTTCCCTACGTGGTATTTGCAACAAATTTTATGTTTACCTGCTCCAACGAAACCCAGGAAACAATTATTAAACTCATCGAAGAGCACCGTCTTAACCGGGTGGTAGTGGCGGCGTGTTCACCGAAAACCCATGAACCGCTGTTTCAAGAGACCCTGCGCAAGGCCGGATTGAATCCCTATTTGTTTGAGCTGGCCAGTATTCGTGATCAGTGCTCCTGGGTTCATGGGAATGATCCGAAAAAAGCCACGGAAAAGTCCAAGGACATTATTCGAGCAAGCGTTGCACGGGCTATCCATCTTGAACCTTTAAAAGAAAATGTATATCAAGTTGTCAATCAGGGTCTTGTTATCGGAGGGGGTATCGCAGGCATGACAGCTGCTTTAACCATAGCCAATCAAGGTTTCCATGTGCACCTTATTGAGAAAGATGAGCTGTTAGGCGGGTTTGCAAGAAACCTGACAGACACTCTGGAAGGGGAATCGCCAAAAAGATTGATTCGGTATTTATCTGACCGTGTATTTGCCCATCCGAAAATTTCTACCTGTTTGAGAAGCCGTCTCACCCTTCACAGCGGTCAGAATGGAGCTTTTAAGGGATCTGTGGATGGTGGCGATGTATTAAAGGAAATCGAATACGGTGCTGTTGTAGTGGCAACCGGCGGTCAACCCTATCAACCCGATGAATATCTTTATGGCAGGGATAGGCGTGTCCTCACCCAGGTCGAATTGTCAAAACGCATTTTGGAAGATCCGACATGGGCGCTTCGACTCAATCGTATTGTGATGATCCAATGCGTTGGTTCCCGTGATGAGAATTTTCCCTTTTGCAGCCGGGTCTGTTGTTCCGCTGCGGTTAAAAACAGCATCAAACTAAAAGAGATAAACCCCAAGGCCCAAATTGTCGTGTTATACCGGGACATACGAACCTTTGGATTCAAGGAATTGTATTATTTAAAAGCACGAAAAAAAGGGGTTCTTTTTTTCAGGTATATCCCGGAGGAAAAACCCCGGGTTTACAATGAGGATGGCAATCTGACCGTTGACTTTACTGATCGCAGCTCACATCAGGATTTTCGCATAGAACCTGATCTGGTAGTCCTTAGCACCGGGATCAGACCCGATGAGGGCTCAAAGCAAATTGCAAAGCTCCTTAAACTGCCCAGCACAGATGAGGGCTTTTTTCTGGAAGCTCATGTCAAACTAAGGCCGCTGGAATTTGCCTCCCCCGGTATTTTTATGGCCGGTCTGGCTCACAGCCCAAGATTTATCGAAGAAACCATCACCATGGCCAAAAGTGCGGGTCAGCAAGCATTAAAAATTATTGGTAAAGAGGAAATGACTACGTCAGCCGCAGTTGCCGGGGTTGATCCTGATCGTTGTGCCGCATGCCTGGTTTGCGTCCGGGCCTGCCCTTTTAATGCACCGTTTATAAATGAAGATGGGGTTTCCCAAATCCCGCCATCCGCCTGCAGGGGATGTGGAATCTGTGCTTCCGTATGTCCCAGAAAGGCAATTGAATTGAAGCATAATACCGACGAACAGATAATATTCAAAATTGACGCCTTTCTGGAATCGGCTGTTGAGTAAAGGAACTAAACTGTTGCTGATTTTTCACAAATCTCGTTTCATTATGGCGATGGCAGGAACATCATCTACTGTAGAAAATCCATGATTCCGGTTAAGTCTAACTCATTCTTATCAATTCCCAAGACTTCTGCATCAATTCCTAAACTAAGTCCCAATAACTGTGGATAGAGAATAGATGGGATGTAATGCTTTAAATTGCGTTTAGAGACAATCACCTTTTGGACTCTGTCAAACTGAAGCTGGCAAAATGGACAGGCTGTGCACAAAAAATCAGCGCCGGATTGCCTGGCATCTCTTATTTTCCTTTCCATTAAGTCCATGGACAGATCATCATTTATTCCCCATGTTGGAGCGCCGCAACATTGGAGTTTAGTCGGCCAGGGAATGCTCTTGGCACCGGTAATTTCAACGAGTTCATCAAATATTGAAGGCGCTGCAGGGTTGTCAAACTTGATAATTTGCCTTGGTTTCAGAAGCTGGCACCCATAGTGGGTAGCAATCTTTAGGCCTTTAAAGCTTTTTGCTATCTTTTCTCTCATATGCTTAATACCAATATCTTTATAAACAATATCGAGAAAATGCTTTACCTCAACTGTGCCATCGTATCTCAGCCCTTCTTTTTCGAGAGTCGTATTGATCTCTTTTTGTATTGAAGTATCTTCTTTCATAAGATGATTTACACGCTTAAGGCTGCTGTAGCAACAGTTACAGAAGGTAATAATATTCAGGCCTTTTTCCTCGGCCAAAGATAGATTTCTTGCGGAACAAAGAATATAAGCCTTAAAATTAATATTTTTTATAGGGTAGCCACAGCAACCAAATCCTTTTACATCCACCGCTTCCACATTAAGCTTACTTAAAACCGAATCCATTACTGATTCATTATGTTTAAGAAAGATATGCGTGTTGCAGCAGCGAAATAATGCAATTTTCATAATCTTTTCCCTGCGTGTATCGTTGATTCCTTTTCATTAAAGTGTTTGATCGCTAAATTCTTTAGTTCAAAGAATACATCCGTAACACGAACACCTTGGGGGCAATGTTCCTGGCACTCATAACAGCCGAGGCAACTCCACAGCATGTTCGAACCAAAAACTAAATTACTGAGTCCTATATTGGCGGCATGTACAATCTGATGAGGCAGCAGCCCCAGGGATTCTACCGGATTTTCAAAGTTGCACACAACCGGACAGGCTAATGAGCAGGTTTGGCAGGCAAAGCAAGATGAAGATGTTTTACCTTGCATTGATACAGCTAATCTTTTTCTGAATTCTTCGTTCAAGTGTGTTAGTTTTATAGAACTATCCGGCATACCAAGTAATTTAAACTCTTCAGCAATACATTCTTTAACCAGTTTCAAGGGTTTTTGATAATGCTCTTTAAACATTTCACTACCCTTTAATCTGCGAAAAAAGGAGAACTGGGAAAGAATATAGAATTCCGGATAACCTTTCTGAAGCAAAGCCTCCCTGACATTGAACCATAAATCCTGCAGGTTGATACCCGCAGGACAAACTTCGGTACAACGGTTACAACTGGTACACAAGAAAAGACCATTCAGGATAATTCTGAGTTCCTGTTCACTGAGATTTCTCCCTGCAGCAAGTGTCTTTAATGCTGCGATCTTTTCAGATGGAAGAATGTACAAATTGCGAATTTCTTCAAAAGAAACACCCACGACACATCGCAAACTGCAAGCCCCGCAGTGAGTACAGGCATCCAGTTCCATTACCTGCCTGGTGGCTATATTGGCCGGATCAGCTTTTTCTTTGTCCATTACAGCATTGGCAAGAAGGCTCAGCGGGCTGACAAAGATGTGAAACATTTTACTGAAAGGAAGATAAGCAAGACCTGTAAAACAGGCCATGAAATGTATGTACCATAAGAAAATCGGAAAATCATACCTGTCTAATCCAGCGGCAATCGGTTTAATTGTCTTTGCAACCCCATAGCTTATAAATGCCCATTGAGGCTTGGTATGACACTCTGCGCAATTCATTTCATGGGATTCTTTACCCAGTTCCAGAGTCTCAACGTCAAAGGGCCCCTTTACTTTGGAAGAGACCACACCAAACTCCTTAACCCAGTAACTTTCAAGGGCCTTTAGCTCA
>JAUWMJ010000282.1 GCA_030613225.1 Desulfobacterales bacterium | reverse complement strand
ACCCTTTTTAAGGACATCAACAACCTTTATGATAAGCCGCTCTTGCGGGTTTATATTATTAATTTTGATAAGCATGGTTAATGACTTTATTAAAAATAGAAAACATCATTTATTATGTATGCCGCTTTATTGTCAAGTCATGAAATAAAGGATTGCTAAAAACCCGGTCTTTTGCTATTGGGTTCGCTCAAAAATGATGAATTCAAATTTATAAAATGGAGGAAACCGATGATAAAAATACCACCCGAAGAAGCATATTCCTTTGATGATGTTTTGTTGATTCCCAACTATTCGGATGTATTGCCTAAAGACGTTGATACAAGTACATGGTTGACTAAAAATATTCCACTTAACATTCCCCTGGTAAGTGCTGCAATGGATACTGTAACTGAAGCGCAAACCTCCATAAGCATGGCACGTGAAGGGGGTGTAGGTTTTATACACAGGAATATGAGTATCGAAAGCCAGGTTGTTGAGGTTGGTAAGGTTAAAAAATCTGAAAGCGGTATGATAATCGATCCGGTTACAATAACTCCTGACCAGCCTGTGGAGGAAGTTCTGAAACTTATGTCTCAGTATCGAATTTCAGGAGTGCCTGTTACAGTGGGAGATAAACTCGTGGGTATTGTTACAAACAGGGACTTGCGATTTGAGACGAATCTGGGAAAACAGATATCTGAAGTTATGACCAAAGAAAACCTGATAACCGTTTCAGAGGGAATAGGGCTGGAAGATTCAAAAAAACTTTTGCATGAGCACAGAATTGAAAAGCTCCTTGTGGTCGATTCAAAGGGACGGCTCAAGGGTATGATAACGATAAAAGATATTGAAAAAATAAAAAAATATCCGAATTCCTGCAAGGATGAAATGGGCAGACTCAGGGTAGGTGCGGCTATAGGTGTCGGCCCTGACATGGAAGAGAGGGCCGGCGCACTTTTGGCGGAAGGTGCTGATGTTTTACTGATAGATACCTCCCATGGACACACGGCTAATGTTATTAGCGCTGTAAAAACATTAAAAGGCAATTTTAAAAATATTGAACTTATAGCAGGTAATGTCGGTACTGCAAAAGGGGCCGAGGATCTCATTAATGCCGGGGTGGACGGAGTGAAGATAGGAATAGGGCCGGGGTCTATATGTACAACCCGTATTATTGCAGGCATAGGTGTACCCCAGATGACAGCTATAATGAACTGCAGGTCGATATCGAGCAAAACAGGCGTACCGCTCATTGCAGACGGCGGGATAAAATTTTCAGGTGATATTACAAAGGCAATCGGCGCCGGGGCGCATGCAATAATGATCGGAGGGCTTTTTGCCGGTACAGAGGAAAGTCCGGGAGAACTCGTCATTTTCCAGGGTCGAAGTTATAAGATGTACAGGGGCATGGGATCACTTGAAGCAATGAAAAAGGGAAGCAGGGACAGGTATTATCAAAGTGAACAGGGTGAAGAAGACAAGCTGGTTCCCGAAGGTATAGTCGGACGCGTTCCATACAGAGGCACTCTTTCCGATAATATTTATCAGCTTATAGGAGGGCTTAAGGCAGGAATGGGATATGTGGGATGCAGAACTCTGGAAGAATTAAAGGATAAAGCCCGGTTTATCAAGATAAGTGCGGCAGGGATGCGTGAAAGCCATGTTCATGACGTGATTATTACAAAAGAGGCGCCGAATTACCGCCTGGATTAAGTGAGCTCACAGCTCATAGCTCACAGCTCACAGCTCACAGCTGATAGCTGATAGCTCAAAGCTCACAGCTGATAGCTCATAGGTTAATGATCAATGTCCAATGACAATTGACTAAAATGTAGGCGTTCACGGAACGTTGAAATTAGAAATTGGAAATTTGGCTTTCATGCTTTTGTAGTTGTGGATCGAACAAACCCGACCTAAATTCATGGCGCCTAAAATGTAAACTTATTTTTGCGCGAACCCTAAGCTCCCCAATTAAATGGCAAACAGCCGCTCTTTGAGCAGTAAAAATGAACCGGGGATTAATGCCGGTAAACCGTAGGCCGGCCTTCAGCATCAATATCAATGCCGATGGTATCACCGGTTTTAAAACCAAGGCGTAAAAATTCCTTGACCACTTCATCGTGATGGTCGATGTGCCAGTAGGCAGACCAGAGGGGATTTCGTACGGTATCAATGCCATATGCATCATGGCTGCAAAGGTTGATCCTGAATTTGTTCTTTGCGATCAATGTGTCTGCTTCTGCCAGGAATATGTCAATTTTGTAAAGGTTTTTGTGCAGGGCTTTTGACAGAGCTTTCTGAAGCTCAGGCGAATCATCCAGGTAATGGTTGGCGATCTGGTAAAGATCGCCGGGGTCCTGTATGGCCAACCCCAGAACAGCAAATCGCTGATGCCTCAGGGCAAAAGACTCAAGTTCCTTTTCATAAGCCTTTATGCAGGCTATGATGTCGTTGATATCGGGCTTTGGCCCTTTGCATTCCTGAACAAGATCCTCGCACTGGCTGATGATATTGATATAAAATGTCTTGTTGTTCATTACATAAACCGGCCTCTCCCTGTAATTTCTCCGTTTTCGTATGCGCCTGATGCCATCGAGCTTGATGGAGCGTTCGCTCTCCTTTTCCTCCAGTGTTTCAATATTTGAAATATCCTTGGCCTGTACAACATGGATCTCTCCATCAGAGGAGATAATATACTCAATCTCGCATCTGAACCCCAAGGCCTTTTGTATGTCTTCTGAAAGCTTCAACAGCCTGCGGTCATGGGGTACTTTGGTGATGTAGGGTTCGCTCTGTATCTTATGCGTGCGGTTCCTGCAGTAGCCGAACTCCCAATCGCTGCCGATCATTTTTGCCATGGCGCTGGAGCCGTTGACAAAAGGCATCACAATAACACCCATTTCATTCATATCGATTTCAGGTGCGTGGTTGAACATCAGCTGTCGCTGGATGGATAGCCGTTTCGATGTTTCGGCTGCTTTGATGATATGGTTTCGCGCATATTTTATTCCGCCGATATCCGCATATGTTTCAATAGAATCAAAGGTACCGCTCTTATACTTTGATTCCAGAGGGTGGGCGCTTCTTGCGATGACTTTATAACTTTCACGGTGTTTGTCTAAAAATGACTCAAGCTGCTTGAAATCTTCATTTTTGAATTGATCAGCCGGTACATAGATAAAATCCGGGACCTCAAATCCATTTTTTCGAAGCTTTTCAAGCAGCCTTGCTTTTTCAGGTATCTTGTTTTTCATGTTTAGCCTTGACTTTTATAGCAGATTTCAATAATTTGATAAAAACCGACCGATCATTCGGTTGGTCACTGACTTGAACAATTGAATATTTTCGATTGTATATTGAAAATTGAAGGAAATCTTACAATTGAATATTGAAGATTGACAATTGAATATTGAAGGAATTCTATCGATTATATTAAAACCTAAATTGAGCGATTTTTTACTCGATCTGCGCCGATCTCTTGCGCATAAAGGCTTTGCAAAAATCCTCGACATATCCACGGGTATGCACCCCAAGGGCATTTCCTGCGGGGCACCTGCGGTTTTTGCAAATCCTTATGCATCAAGATCTCAGTACATATCTTCGCAAAAAATCGCTCAACTTAGGTTTAAATAGATCAAACCGATTTTCCTTTTCTCTCTTTGGCCTGTTCAATCAAATCAAACAGCGACAGAATTTTGGGTTTTCCCTTGTTCAAAAAGACTTTTTTAAAGTCTTTTTCCGTCAATTTATCCGTAAGAAAGGCATGAACATCAAAGTGATTGTACCAGCAGTCAAGAGTTTTAAAACAGGGAAGCCCGTTGTTTTCAGACTTGCAATAGGGAAAATTGATCTGATGTCCAAGCCTTGGGCACCTGATAGTGAACTCATCTGACGGGGAATCTGCCAAAAGGGCATCGGTATTTTCATTTTTGTGTTTAGTCATTTGATTTCCAGACCTTAAATTGACCTGCAACAGTCTGTGCAATGTGCAGGTCTGTAAGGTAACTGCTCAGGTGGATAGGTTGAAGACTGTTAGGAAAAAGCGCATTTTAAAGCCATGTTTGATGCAAGAATCACATTCCGCCAAAGTACTGCAATCGTGCTTTTCTGACCCCTTCAGCCTTCAGTCTAAACAGCTTCAGCCTGACTATGTGAGTAGTTACCCAAAACCCTATTACTAAAGAAATTCGTAAATTGAGGCGGTGGATTTTGGTTATTTTATATATTTCTATTTATTGCTTGATCGTTATATAAGCTTCGGTTTGCACAGTTTTTTAAGATCCCATGCTTTTATCTTGAACGACTTATCGTGGACCCCGGGATTAAAATAAACGTAATCCTTTTTGGTTAATTCCGTATCCATGTAAATCGGCAAGAGAGTCATCTGTCCGAAAGGAGGAACACATCCCACCTCGCAGCCTACCTTTTCACTCACCTGTTCAGGCTTAGCAAATGACACTTTTTTGGTGCCCACACCTGAAGCTGCCTTTTTCCAATCCACCCTCTTATTACCTGGAAGAACCAGAACGACCATATTCTTCTCCTTTGTCATTAAAACAAGTGATTTTACGGTTTCAGACTCGCTGACATTCAGCGCCTCAGCCATGGCAGGATTTGTAAAAACCGGCTCATGTTCAAAAATCTCGTAAGGTATTTTATTTTCATTAAGTATGTTGATAATTTTTTCCTCTAACGTCATCATTTCCTCCAATAAGAAAGTTTAAAAAGACATTTTTACGGGGTCCGGAATATATTCGAAAAATTCATGCATGTAAAAACGTAGCCTGTTCTCAGCTTGAATTAACGCCAAATATTTTATTCGGTGGATAGAAACCTTTGATAAATTCTTGAGAGTCTTTTATTGAATACACTGGAAAGTCGTCTGTAAACGTTA
>JAUWMJ010000349.1 GCA_030613225.1 Desulfobacterales bacterium | reverse complement strand
CAAGGGATGTCAGGTGAGGAATTTTATCTGTAAAGAGGTCAAAGTCCTTCAATGTTATATCAACATCAGCATAATAAGCAATTGCAGGAATATGAAGGGTTGTATTGGTTGACCCACCGAGTGCCATATCAAGTGCAATGGCGTTATAAAAAGCCTCTTTTGTCATTATATCTCTGGGCTTTATATCCTTATTTACAAGCTCTACCGCTTTTAACCCCGTCTGCTTTGCAAGAAGTACTCTTTCGGAAAAAACAGCCGGAACACTGCCGTTAAAAGGAAGGGACATGCCAAGCGCCTCGGATAAGTTACTCATGGTGTTGGCGGTAAACATCCCGGAGCAGGAACCGGCGCCCGGACAGGCATTACATTCATATTCAAGGAGTTCATCTTCGGTAATATTTCCTATGGCAAAACTCCCCACAGCCTCAAAAACCTTATCAAGTCCCGTATTTTTCCCCAAGACCCTGCCGGCAAGCATGGGCCCTCCTGAAATAAAAATGGAAGGAATATTTAATCTGGCAGCAGCTATGAGCATTCCAGGAATTATTTTATCGCACGAGGCGAGGAGCACAAGGCCGTCAAAAGGGTGAGCCATTGCCATAATTTCGACGGAATCCGCAATCAATTCACGGCTGACAAGTGAATATTTCATTCCCTCATGATTCATTGCAATTCCGTCGCAGACTCCTATGGTATTAAACACCATGGGCGTTCCTCCGGCAGCATAAATTCCGGCCTTTACAGATTCAACCAGTTTGTCCAGATGGATATGCCCGGGTATAATTTCATTAAATGAATTGGCAATTCCGATAATCGGTCTTTCCATCTCCCGGTCCGAAAAACCGTTTGCTCTCAATAAGGAGCGATGGGGTGCCCTTTCCGGCCCTTTAGTCATCAAATCACTTCGCTTTTTCATTCACATTTTCCTTTTTCCAAGCACGCTCAAAATAATTAAACTTTTTGCACGATATTAAACTCACCAAACTTTGTCAAGGTTTATTTAAACTTTTTGCACGATATTAAACCCATCAAACTTTGTCAAAGCTTATTTTCCTGCCGCTATTGTAATTACTCAAGTTTCGCACCCCCTATTCAGATAGAAGTCATGCTCTGATGGCGCGTAAGATATAGGATCAGATGTGAATCAACTCTTTGGCAATTAATGTTTCGTTGTAGATAAGGGGTGCGAAACTTGAGTAATTATTTCGGCTTGCTGATTGAAAAGATTTATTACGGATTAGCTCCGCCTTGAGGGATTATTATTGAAAAGGTTCTCAGGGGATAGCTGATTGTTTTAATCGATCTAACGCGTTTTACCGGATCTTATAACCTTCCCGGCTTTGTATTTTTTTCTCATATACCAGGAATTTTGAGAGTTGGGAAAAGGGAGGCTCTTTTTTCTGATGTACTCGGGTTGAGTAAAAAGTTTTATAACGAGCTCTTTGCGGGTTCGATATTTTAATGCTTTGGACATGCGTTTTTTCTCTGCTTCAGATTCATTTCGACTAAGAATGTCGCGATAGCAGCCATGAATAAACAACTCATTTGTTCCTCCTTGATTGTCAAAATATTCTTTTGAACTATACCTTCTTACATCAGGCCATAACCTGTGATTCTCTAACCACAAAACAATCGTAAGTTTAGGCAGGGCTCGGGCGCCAACGCCAAGACCCAGATGTATATGGCTCGGAATCGCAAACCGAAGAAAAGAGGCCAGGATGATATGTGAAAGAACTATCGGAATAAGGCGGCCACCGTATAAAAAAAGCCAGAACCAGACCGGGCCGGCAATGAAAGTACTTACCACAAGAAGCGGGTTTGGCATGTGGAGAAGTCCGAATAATCCTGATCCGATTAAAGCAGCAGCCCATTTTTTATTCGATATCTCAAAACAAAGCGGAAATAAAACAAGTTGTAATCCAACCTGCTGTGCGATTACGGTGATCACTTTTTCAACTACCCATGATGGGAGTCTGGATGGTGGTTTGCCAAACGAGGCCCAGGTCAGGTCTGCTTCAAGAACTCCGGCCATGTGAGCACAGATAAGGAAAAGGGCAACCTGTATAATTGTTGCTATCGCTACTACAATAGAAACGCGTGGCAGTGTCAAACGAGGTAACTGTGAAAGATACGGTAATGTGCTGATGCGCCGGAAAGTGCTTGCCATCAGAACAATTAACGTAAAATATAAAAGCGCACCGGCCAATTTAAAGCCAAAGGGTTTTAGTAACCAGAAGTCAACAAAGACCAGGCTGAGTATAAGCAGTATATCAATGCAAGCCCTTTTTCTTTGCCCGATGCGCTTAACACCCAGACAACCGATAAGGTCAAGAGTATTTAATAGATGAGATTTAGATAGCATCAATGTCTGATAGCTCTTCAATCTGTTTTTTTGAGTATCCGAGTTCCTTAAGTATCGCTTCTGTGTTTTCACCAAAGGCAACCGGTGGAGTACTGACTGAGCCGGGAGTTTCGCTCAGTTTAACAGGGACACCAATGGCCGGGGTCTTTTTTCCGTCTTTACCAGCAACTTCAACTATCATCTCACGTTCACGGAAAAGAGGATCTTTTAAAACTTCTGAAAAATTTTGAATCGGTTCACAGCAGGCATCAATGCCTGCCAGATCTTTCTTCCATTGCGCAAAAGTCCTTTTTAAAAATGTAGCTTTCATAAAATCGGTAATTTCCTGACGCCGATTTTCATCATATTGAAGCGGTGTGTATTCAGGAACTTCAAGAAACTCACAAAGCTTTTTCCAGAAACGGTTTTCAACGGTACCCACGGAAATGTATCTTCCATCAGCTGTCTCATAGGTGTTGTAGCAGGCGTATCTGTGGGATAAAATTGAATCACCGCGTTCGGGAAATTGTCCTGTAATCTGTTTTAAAAAAAAGGCGGCAGGCATAAAAGCTACCAGTCCGTCTGTCATTGAAATATCAATATACTGGCCCTTTCCGGTCCTTTCCCGTGAAAATAGAGCCATAAGGATTCCGATTGCTGCGTTCATTCCTCCTCCTGCAATATCTGCTATTTGAATCCCGGGGATGGATGGAGGATGATTTGCCTGGCCGATAAGATCAAGGGCACCGGATATGCTCAGGTAATTCACATCGTGGCCTGCCCTGTCACGATATGGTCCGGTCTGGCCGTATCCTGAAATAGAGCAGTAGATTATTTTTTGATTAACTTTTTTAACGGTGTCGTAGTCAACACCGAGTCTTTGAACAACACCTGGTCGAAAACCCTCAAGAATGACGTCGGCATCGTTTACCAGGCGAAAGAATATTTTTTTCCCTTCTTCGGTCTTTAGATTTAACGACATATGTTCTTTGTTTCTGTAGGCCTGGCTAAAAAAAAGGCCGTCGTTCATAAAACGTTTATCTTCTATGGCGATCACCCTTGCACCATGGTCTGCCAGGATCATTGTGCAGTAGGGACCCGGCAAAAGGCGTGACAGATCCAGAACTTTTATTCCTGATAATGCACCATTTTTAAGCATGTTTATTTCCTTTGCGGATTGGTTGATGTTGGAAGATTATAGAGATCGGATCTCCTGTTCGGAAGAAAAAATCGCATCTTATGGTTTCTTACCTTGGCTAAATCACCGGCTTTCAGATCAACAACAATCATATTTTCTTTTC
>JAUWMJ010000082.1 GCA_030613225.1 Desulfobacterales bacterium | reverse complement strand
CCCGTGCAAAGGGCCGGCTTTAAAGACGGAGACAACCAGTTTGTTCTTTATGACCTTCAAACGCAAAAAGACGCCCTCTTTTCAAAATTCACTCTTCCCTACTCAGGATATGTCTTAGCCACCAATGTTGCAAATGTTCTGCTGATCCAGCATGGCGGTGGATCTGCCATCCCCTGCGCCATCGCATCCGGCGTAAAAGAAATCACCATTATTGAACAAAACCCTGAGATTGCAAAAACTATCCGGCGCCAATACAGCCTTCCTGTTATCAACCAAAACCCAAGATCGTTCCTTGCCGGCTCAAATAAACGATTCAACATCATTCATGTAGAAAACTGGGGAACTTCTATTCCAGGTATGGCGGCTCTTACACAGGAACACCTGCTTACTATTGATGCGGTAACACAGTATCTAAATCACCTCTCTGATAACGGTATCCTCATCATTTCACGCAAGCTCCTTCTACCGCCTGCCGATTCCATCCGCCTCTGGAGTGTTGCATATGAAAGCCTGAAATCCCTTGAAATTGAATCTCCTGAACAACACGTTATAATACTTAGAAACTGGGACACTTTCACTCTTATTATTTCATCAAATCCTTTTAAGGAAAAGGATATAGGCATTATTAAAAAATTTGCAAAAGATTGTAATTTTGACCTCGTCTATTTTAAAGGGATATCGAGTGATATGGCAAACATATTCAATAAATTTGACAAGCCATACCATTTTCTTGAAATCAGTCGGCTTGAAAAGGCTTATAAATCAGGGTCGGAAAAAAGTTTTTTTCAATCTTACTTCCTCGATGTTTCTCCCCAGACTGATAACCGCCCTTTCCCTTCCAGGTTCCTTAAATGGTCAGGTTTGAATACCCTTTATAAAAGCACGGGGAGTCGACTTTATTCTATCCTTATGTCTGGTGAAATTATCGTTTCCGTAGTTTTCCTCGAAGCGCTTGTAATTTCTATTTTCCTCCTTGTTCTTCCCCTCATTGCTATTCCCAAAAAAAGGGAAAAACCCCTTAAATCACATATTTTTTTCTTTTTATCCGTGGGTGCAGGTTTTATGTTTCTCGAACTTTTTTTTATAAAAGAATATATCCTTCTTTTCGGGAATCCCACCGTCAGTTTTACAATCGTAGTATCAGGAATCCTTGTATTTTCCAGCATCGGTGGTTTTTGGTCGCAACGGATAGGCCCCAATAGTTTTAAAAAAATTCTTATCGTCCTGATTTTTGTTCTCATTGTAATATTCGTCAGCCTTGATACTATTATCCATTACATCCTCGGCTTTTCCAGCTTCCTGCGCTTTTTCCTTGCATTTCTGCTTCTGCTCCCTGCTGGATTTTTAGTCGGCCTTCCCTTCCCCCTTGGCATGCGTTATCTTTTAAAAAGTCCTGTAGAGCGGGCATATGCATGGAGTGCAAATGGCTGCACCTCAGTCTTAAGCTCCATTTTAGCTGCTCAAATCGCAATCAGTTCGGGAATTTCAACAATTTTAGTCTGCTCTGTTTTATCATATATTCTTGCTTTTTTGTGCATACTGAAGCATGATGGCATCAATGCCTCATATTGACAATCAAGGGGAGCATTACCGATTTGTTAAAATAGTTCTCATCTAAATTATTTATTTTTAAGCGAAAACCTCGCAATCGGGTTTCGGGTGTCAGGTTTCAGGTGTCAGTAGTGAGAAACGAATTACCTGACACCTGAACACTGAAACCTGAAACCAAAAAGTCCCGGAAAGCTATTAACAAACTGGTAATGCACCCCAATCAAGGACTATCATGCAAATTAAAGTAGATTGCTATTGTGGATATCGGGGAGAGGAAACCCCAAAATATATCTTCATGGGAACGAGAAAAATTGAGGTTAGAAAAATTCTTGACCGCTGGCTTGCCCCGGATCACAGGTACTTCAAGCTTCTCGGCGATGATAACGCAATATATATTATCCGCCATGATCAGGAAAAATGGCAATGGGAACTTACCTTCTTTAGCGAAATAGAAAAACTACGCAACTTTCAAAGCAACATTATAAAAAATGGGGCTCTTTCAGAGCAGTAAATAACGTCACTGGGTTCATGGCCCCTGCCCTGTTGCGGGTTTCGCATTCAGCCTGCTTGCCGGTTGAGTTATTACACCTTGCGGCCTGACGGTTTTTTATCTATTATCATGCTGTTTTGTGATAGATAAACAAGGAGGTGTCCGTCTAAAGGGCATCTTTTTCAAAATTAAAGGAAATAAGAAATAAAGACTTGCGGGTTTGTTCAACAAGCAGTTTAAGTCGTAAAAACTGGTTACCTGTAAAAATTCAAATCTTATCATTTTTCTCTTATTACCGGGAAAAGCGGCGGTTCTGCTTTTTTAACCCGTTTTCAGCTTAACTAAAACGTTGTGCTTACAAAAAACATTTCCTGCAAGCCCGACAAGGAAAGAAAATATGCCTAAAAGGCTATGTCTCTACTGTGACGAAGAAAAAGATGAATCATCATTTTCGTTAGAACACGTTATACCCCAATTTTTGGGCGGAACATTTTCTCCCGATAAATTTAAGACCAGAGATGTGTGTAAAAACTGCAATAGCAACTTAGGCTTATTTGTCGATGCATCATTTGCGAAAGATCACCTTGTAAATCATTCCTTAGTTGACAACTCATTTTCATTTTTTGACCCAAACATTACGACATCTCTACCCTTAAGGTGTCTGGGGACTTGTGAACTTGAATTACCTGGTTTGCAAGCAGATGAAATTTGTGAATTTTGGCTTGGTCCTTTAGGGGAGCAAGTATATTGGGTAAGACCAAACGACGAAAGGTTGTATTGGTATGTAGGGGGAAACCCAAGAAATGCAAAACAATTTCAAACAAAAGCTTATTATATTTTTTCGGAGAGAGCACAGAAAAATATTAATCTAAGTTTAAATAGTTTTGTTGCTTCTTTCAAAAAACAAAAAATTAAAAAAATTCTATGCACGAAGACAAACATTGCCGATCTATCCCAAATTGGATTCTCTGAACCTGACGAAAATGATATAGAAAGAATTATTTTTTTCAACTCGATCAGCAATGATAAAAATAAACTACAATTTTCATCAAACATCAAGTTTGATCACAGGTTTCTTGCAAAGCTCTCTTTAGGCATTTCATATTGCATGTATGGGGCGAAAATTCTTAATAATACATATACATGCGAGCTCAGAAAAGGTCTCTGGTACAAAGAAAATGATCCACTTCCTGAACTTTTAGGCACAACGAATTTAGGTTCAGAAGAAAAATATTTTAAAGAATTAATGGGTATTGAGGGAGCTGTCGCCATTTGTTTTATAGTAAACGAAGAAGGGTTAGGAATTAATTTAAATATCAGAAAAAGAATGAATTGGACAGTTCTTGCAACTCCTTTAGAAATAATGTCACAAGAAGAGGTTGCTGAAATAGGAAATGGTAGAATCCTGTTGTTGTTTCGGGATATTGAAAAATGCATTGAAACTGACTTGCTAACCTTTATTGCCCATAAAAATAATTCAGTAAAAATTGATGAATTATCTGAAATTGAATTTATGATAGATAAAAATAAAGACTATTTTAAGAATTTATAACTTCAACAAAAAAGCACAACCTAAATCAATCAAGCTGACAGCTATGCCTATGGCCCAGTTTCCTCGCTTCGCTCAGCTGTAGCTTATCTCAATCATTATCCGGAGTAATTATGAAAACTCTAAAGCTATTGAAAGACAATGGGCAAGCACGGGAATACCAACTTGGAGATGGGCGTTGTGTCACAATAGAGATATCAGACGATTCTATAATAAAAATTAAAGATAGTTACAAAAATAAAATTGGGGAAATTGAACTATCCTCTATTGACGATGAATTGCTCGGCAATTCACCTTCCTATCGCCTCACATGGATGTATTTGGATTTAAAAGACAATTCTTACAAGCACCAAGGAATTTGCCGAGAGGCTCTAAAGTTTTTCAAGGAAATCTATGGTATGCCCATTACAGCATCTGAGCACAATGGAATAAGAAAAGCTGATGGAAGCCACCTTACCGGAGATGCACCCTACTTTGTCGAGAAGATGCGTAATGAAGGCATAATAGAGTGAGTATCAGATAATAACGGAAACTGACACAAAAACCGGCGGAATTTTTTAGCAAATTGAAATGCCGAATTCGACTTTTTGTAAAGCTGAATCTGGGCATTAAACCTAATGGAGTCATATAATGGATGATATCATATCATCAATTTCGACTGCAATCTCATTAGCTAAGAGGCTCAATGAAATAAGTAAGACTATTCAAGACGCTGAATTTAAAAATTTATTAGCTGATCTGAGTCTGGAACTAGCAGATGTTAAATTAAGGCTTGCTGATGTAATTGACGAAAATGCGAATTTGAAGAAAGAACTCCATTTATTAAAAAGTCAAACTGAAGCAGGAAGCAACCTAATGATAAAAGATGGCATGTACTATAATCAATCCGGAGATGGGCCATTCTGTACTGGTTGCTATGATATAAAGAGACAAGTTGTCAGGTTGATTAAGCAGAAAGACCCGTTCACTGAATTCGGTGAGTATAAGTGCCCAGGATGTGATGAATTTTATAATAGCAAGATTTAAGCAAATTCAGCCGACCAATACCGCGCCACTCCTATCGTCGTTTTGCGGTATTGGTCGGCTGATTTGCGATGTTATACATTTGATAAAATAGCGAGTTGTTAAATATGAATGTACCTGACAGAATCAAAAAATTAACTGAGACTTTCGATTATAATCTGGAAACATATAAAAAAGGCTCATACAACGAAACTCAAGTACGCCGTGAATTTATAGACCCGTTTTTTCAAGAACTGGGTTGGGATATTACGAATAAACAGGGTTATGCAGAAGCATACAAAGATGTAATTCACGAAGATGCTATTAAAATCGGCGGTGTTACAAAAGCACCTGATTATTGTTTCCGCATAGGCGGAGCTCGTAAATTTTTTCTTGAAGCCAAAAAACCCTCTGTAAATATCAGGGAAGATATACATCCCGCATACCAGTTACGCCGATACGGATGGAGTGCAAAACTACCCTTAAGCATATTAACCGATTTTGAAGAATTTTCCGTTTATGACTGCCGTGTAAAACCTGCTAAAACCGATAAAGCTCCCCATTCCCGCATCCTCTATTTGAAATATACTGATTATATCGATAAGTGGGATGAAATTGCCAATATCTTTTCCCGTGAAGCGATTCTGAGAGGCTCATTTGACAAATACGTAGAATCCAATAAAACGAAAAAGGGAACTGCGGAGGTTGATACCGCATTTTTACAGGAAATTGAACGTTGGCGGGAGCTTTTGGCTCGAAATATTGCGTTAAGAAACCCTGATCTTACACAAAGAGAGTTAAATTTTGCAATTCAACGAACAATTGACAGAATAATTTTTCTAAGAATTTGCGAAGATCGTGGTATAGAAGACTACGGCAGACTGATGGCTTTGAAAAACGGTGAAAATGTTTATAAGAGATTATTTCAATTATTCCGAAAAGCAGATGATAAATATAATTCAGGCCTGTTCCATTTCAAAAAAGAAATAAATCGTGACAACTTCGACAATCTTACCCCAAGCCTGGCTATTGATGACAAGACTTTAAAAGACATCTTTAAAAATTTGTACTATCCTGACAGCCCCTACGAATTCTCCGTTTTGTCTGCCGATATATTAGGGCAGATATATGAAAAATTTCTTGGTAAAATCATCCGTCTGACACCGAAACATCAGGCTAAAATAGAAGAAAAACCGGAAGTTAGAAAAGCAGGCGGTGTCTATTATACACCTACATATATTGTTGATTACATTGTAAAACAAACAGTAGGGAAACTGGTCGAAGGTAAAAAACCGGGTCCGAGGGGTGCTGTAAGCAAATTTAAAATATTGGATCCTGCCTGCGGTTCGGGTTCGTTTCTTATCGGAGCGTATCAGTATTTGCTTGACTGGCATCGGGATCAATACGTGAATGATGGCCCGGAAAAATGGGCCAAAGGCAAAACCACGCGATTATATAAATCCCACAAAGGCGAATGGCGCCTCACGACCGATGAACGTAAACGGATTCTTCTGAATAATATTTACGGAGTGGATATTGACCACCAGGCCGTGGAAGTAACCAAACTTTCTTTGCTCCTCAAGGTGCTGGAAGGGGAAGACGAACAAAGCATCGGCAAACAAATGTTGCTCTTTCAAGAGCGGGTTTTGCCGGATTTATCCAATAATATCAAATGCGGGAATTCTCTTATTGGGCCGGATTTTTACGAGGAACAGCAGATGAGCCTCTTGGGTGAAGAAGAGATGTACCGCATCAATGTCTTTGACTGGAAAACTGAATTCCCTGAAATCATGCAGGCTGGAGGATTTAATGCAGTAATCGGGAATCCGCCGTATGGAGCTTGGTTTAAATCAAAAGAAAGTGAATATTTTACTCGACACTTCAATGTATTTGGTAGTGTAAAAGATGTATATACATGTTTTATCGAGAAAGGCCTCGGTTTATTGAAACAAAACGGAAAATTTTCCGTCATTATACCATCTGCGTGGATTGGAGGGCCTAAATATACTATACTGCGTTTCCTTCTAATCCAAAATCAAATTGACAATTTAATTCTACTTCCCTTTGATATTTTTCCTGATGCATACGTTGACACTACTATAATAGTTTTATCCAACCAAGTTTGTAGAGATAATCATAAAGTTAAAACTTACACGTTTGGAAAACGTGAAAAGTTATACCAAATTGATATTGATAGTAAACAATATAAACTTGTTCAACAACGAGATTGGCAAACGATTGAAGATAACAAATTCATACTTGATCCTGAATCATTACACCTAATACAAAAGTTAAAAAATATGTGTGCACAAACAGTAAAAAATATTGTTTTGATGAAACGCGGAGTACTTTTCGATAAATCTATTCTGACAAAGTCAAAAAAATCAAAACTACATTATTCATACTTCGAAGGTAATGTTTATCGATATACAATCAATATCGTAGTCGATAACTGGGTAGAGTTCGGTAATAAGATGAAGGAACGGCCAAAAGATATTTATTGGTTTGAAGGGCCACGAATATTGCTTAGACGACTTGTTAATCGTCAACAACGTTTGATGGCTACTTATACAAATCATCCCTTCATAACAAATAAAAATCTCTACACAATTTTGGTAGACGGTAATGACCCCGATATCCGTGTTGCACTCGCTATCTTAAATAGCAAGCTGGCATCTTTCTTATATTTAAGACAAGTGACACAAGCAACGAAGGATGATTTTCCACAAGTTACTATAAAAGATATTCTTGCATTGCCCTTCCCTTCAAAAACTACAATTGCAAAAGAACACGACCGGATGGTTGAACTCGTCGAACAGATGCTTGATTTCAACAAACAAATAGCCGTAGCCAAGACGCCCCAGACAAAAACTGTCCTCCAGCGCCAGATTGAAACCACGGATCGGCAAATTGATCGATTGGTTTATAAACTTTATAAATTAACTGATGAAGAAATAAAAATTGTAGAATCGGAAACTTAAAAGCGCATAACTCGGCGGTCGAGCGGATTCAAGTGGTTTCCGCTTTCGCTCCAACCCCTTGAACCATTTACCTTAACGTTGGTTGCCCGACAAAGGAGATACTCTACATGGTTGAGAGGCTGTATTTCGATTCCATAAAAGAAAGGAACGATGCTTTTTTTATTGAATACAATCCTCCTATTCACAATTCACCTTTTGCAACATTGAGTATCACTTTTCCAGCAGGTGTCGAAATTTATGAAGTAATCAATCTAATTGAATGCCAAGCAAAGAAGTGGCTTGAAAGATATCCAATTCCGGTAATGGTAAGCGCATTCGATAAATTCGGTGGCCTAATTGACTTAAGCGATATAAAGGGATCGAGTCATCTAATTTCATTTAAGAAAAATAAAAAAGTCGAATGTCATTGGGAGCTACTCAACGACGAACAGTTCCCTCAAGATGCATTAAATGTACTGTTCCTATTGGATACGTATTCTGATATTAAATATCGCACTCAGAGCGAAGTTAATGAAGCTGCACTCAAGAAAGCTAATTCAATGAAGCATTTCAGGATGCTTCTAATTGTGTGGGCTGTGTTTATTCCAGCAATTATTGCGGTTTTGGAGTTTTTAAGCCCTATGTGGCTCGCTGCCTTGGCGCTGGCATATAGCCTTTGGAAGGCTTTCCAACAATGGCGCTTAATGACCGGCCGGGCAAAGAAATCAGAAAAAGATATAGCGAAAGAGAAAGAGGATCTGATAATGAGACATCATCATTATCATTGTGAGTTAAATCCCGATGGTTTTCTTAGGCTGAAAATCGAAAACTTTAATCATAAAGCAGAAGAACACGTAAGAAATGAATTTAACTCGATTCAAAAGAGCAACTAACCAAGCGGGATGGAGCTGCCAGGAATAAGCGGCCGGTTTTACGTAAAACTCATTGGTTCTCGAAATTTAGGGGGCCTTCTGCTCATCCCGGAGCGGTGCAACAAGGAATAAAACGTGAAAATTAATCAAGAATATTTAAAAGGGTTATTGGAGGCTTTTGAAGCGTCAGAATCGCCAACAACTGATATTCAAAAGTTGATAGAGCATGGTTTTGATTGCCAAGATGATGACTTTATCTTTCACCTACAAATACTGATCGATCAGCATTTGGTAGAAGGAGAGAACAGAGCAGGCATAGGTTATCAAAAAGGTGCAGATGGCTATGTTTGTTGGTCAGTCGTACCTTTACGCCTCACTGCTCAAGGTCATGACTTCATAGAAGCGTTACGCAATAGTGAAGTCTGGAAGACTATTAAATCAGAATTTAAAGAAGCATCCATAGTAACTTTATGGAAGATTTCAAAAGATCTTCTTGAAGGCTATACAAAGAATAAAATCAAAGCATTAATAGGTGATTAAGATATGTCTAAAGATAAACTGGTTCAGTTATGCGTTGGAAAAAATTATGAAATCATCTATTCAAGAAAGAGAAAATACGCTTAAAGTAATTGATAAGCATTTAAACTTTTTATCGAGGATATATAGAGAATGTTATCTGCAGAAAGGCCGGGGCGCAATTATTTTGTATCCATTCCATGTTGAAAATATTCCTCAATTGAGTTGCGTAGATTATAGTACTAAAGATGAAAGTTTAGATTTATTTGATAATAGAAAGAGTCGTGAAGATATTGCAGAATTAATCAAGAACTATGATCCTGAAAATCAGGGAATTTTAATTTTGATTACCAAGACGAATGCGACTTGGTTCGTAAC
>JAUWMJ010000326.1 GCA_030613225.1 Desulfobacterales bacterium | reverse complement strand
GGGCAGATTGTCAGGAGTGCGGGTACTTTTGCACAGTTGATGGCAAAAGAAGACCGGTATGCGCTTATAAAGCTTCCCTCCAGTGAAGTTCGAATGGTCCTTTTAAATTGCAAAGCCACTGTAGGCCAACTCGGAAATGTTACACATGAGAAAATTTCTCTGGGTAAAGCCGGCCGCAAACGGTGGCTCGGTCGAAGACCGAAAGTCCGTGGAGTTGCAATGAATCCGGTGGACCATCCTATGGGAGGCGGTGAAGGAAGGTCTTCTGGGGGGAGGCATCCATGCAGTCCATGGGGTATGCTGGCTAAAGGGTACAAGACCAGGAAGAACAGAAAAAGTGATCGCCTTATTATCAAAAGGCGAACGAAGAGATAAAACAAGCTGATTGCTGTTAGTTCAAATCTCGTTAAGTTGTTAACCACTCAACTACTCAACGAGGTCTGTAGTTAATGGCTTTTAGCTAATAATTTATTGATGTGTGGGCTATAAGCCTGCAGGGAGAGATTATGCCACGGTCGTTGAAGAAAGGCCCATATATTGAATTAAAATTGTTAAAAAGAGTGATGACAGCTCAGGAAAGCCGTAGCAACAGGGTTATCAAAACATGGTCAAGGCGATCGACGATCGTTCCCGAGATGGTTGGTATTACTATTGCCGTTCATAATGGAAGAAAATTTATTCCGGTTTTTATTTCAGAAAACATGGTGGGCCATAAGCTTGGTGAATTTTCACCCACAAGGACTTTCTATGGACATTCCGGGGATAGGAAGTCGAAATTAAAGTAATAAAAAGTGACTAAAATGCCTAAAGTGAGCTAAAGTGACTAAAGTTGTGGTGTCGCTCCGCTCCAGTCTTCGCCTTTGGCTACGCCCCGGCAAGCCATTTTATTTAAAAATAAAACAGACAGAATACTTTAACTTTAGTCACTTTAGACACTCTTTAAGATTTATTTAGACAAAGCCAATTATCTCTGACCACGCCCATCGAAGATCCCGTCAGGCGGGGAAGGACATGATTTTAAAAATTGAATAAAGGAAACGTTTATCAATGGAGTTTAAAGCTGTATTGAAGCATGTGCGAATTTCTTCCCAGAAAGTTCGCAAACTTATTGATGCTGTGAAGGGACAGCCGGTTGAGGCCGGTTTGAATATTCTGAAATTTATGCCTCTGAAGGCTGCGGCTATTGTTGAGAAAGTTGTTAAAAGTGCTCTGGCAAATGCTGAACAAAAAGAAGGTGTTGATATAGATTCGCTGGTCATTAAAAATATCATAGCAGATCAGGGTCCAACACTAAAACGTTTCAGAGCGCGAGCGCGAGGCAGGGGTACTCGGATATTAAAAAGGACTTGTCATATTACTGTCATTTTAGCAGAAGAATAGACATAAATTAAGGAGGGGAAAGCTTGGGCCAGAAAGTAAATCCTATAGGGTTAAGGTTGGGAATAGTCAAAACGTGGGAATCACGATGGTATGCAGGAAAAAATTATGCTGACTATATTCTGGAAGATTATAAAATAAGGAAATTTGTAAAAAATAAGCTTAAACATGCAGGCATTTCAAAGATTGAAATCGAAAGATCGTCCAAGCATATCAGACTCAGAGTTTTTACTTCACGACCGGGAATTGTAATCGGGAAAAAGGGAGCTGAAATTTCTCAGCTGAAAAAAGAGATTGAAAAAAAAGTATTTCATGAAGTAATGATAGATATTCAGGAAGTGCGAAAACCGGAGATTGATGCACAGCTTGTTGCAGAGAATGTTGCACTTCAAATCGAACGAAGAGTTGCATTCAGGAGGGCCATGAAACGTGGCGTTTCATCTGCTATGAGATTTGGTGCCAAGGGTGTAAAAATTATATGTTCAGGGCGTCTGGGCGGGGCTGAAATGGCAAGGACCGAATGGTATAAAGAGGGCAGGATTCCTTTACATACACTGAGAGCGGATATCGATTATGGTTTTATTGAAGCACGTACGACTTATGGGCTAATCGGGGTTAAGGTATTTGTTTTCAAAGGTGAGATATTAAAAAAGGATGAGGTTGAACCCGGGCACTGATTGTGCAACCTTTTTGTTCCGAATGGGCTGAAGGGCTACGAAAAATATTAATAGAACCCAACCCGGATAAACCGGAAAAAATAGCCACAAAGGCACCAAGACACAAAAAATAAATGTTATTATAATTAAACTTCGTGTCTTGGTGGCGATAATATTTTGTTAGATAAATCCTTCGCAAAAATGATGGGATTTCAATAAATAGGTACTAAAACGGAGATATAAAAAATGCTGAGTCCCAAGAAAGTAAAATTTCGAAAGCAGCAAAGAGGCCGAATGAGGGGCACGGCCAGGCGCGGATGTAGCCTGAATTTTGGTGAATATGGGTTGCAGGCGGAAGAATGCGGCACGATAAGTTCAAGACAGATTGAAGCTGCACGTATCGCAATGACCAGGCACGTAAAAAGAGGCGGCAAGATGTGGATTAGAATTTTCCCTGATAAGCCTATTACCAAGAAACCCGCTGAAGTCAGGATGGGAAAGGGAAAAGGAGCGCCCGAAGGATGGGTTGCAGTCATTCGTCCTGGTAGAATAATTTATGAAATGCAGGGTGTTCCAAGAGAAATAGCAAAGGAAGCTTTCAGACTTGCTTCTCATAAGCTGTCGGTTAAAACAAAATTTATCGAGAGGAGCGATATGCAATGAAAGCGAGTGAGGCAAGAGATTTGAGCAGAGAAGAAAGGAAGCAAAAAGTTGTCGAACTTGGGGAAGAATTGTTTAATCTGCGTTTTCAGCACGAAATTGGACAGCTCGAAAATCCACAGAAAATGAAACAGACTAAACGCGAGATTGCAAGGCTAAAAACAATAATAAATGAAAATGCCGGAGAAAACAAAGCAGGTTGAAAATAGTAAATATCATGAAAAAACAGGGAAAAAAAAGACAGGTGATTGGGACGGTTGTAAGTGACAAAATGGATAAAACCATAGTTGTTCTGGCTGAGACCCTTGTGAAACATCGACTGTATCAAAAATATATAAAAAGACGCACTAAATTTAAAGCGCATGACAAAGATAACACCTGCCGGGTTGGAGATAAGGTTCTGATAACCGAATCGAGACCGCTAAGTAAAACAAAAAAATGGCGTGTATCCCGGGTAGTTCAAAAAGCTGTTTGACATTTATGAACCTGTAACAAGTCGAATTCATCAGGTTTTAGGTGTTAACTTGAGAGTCAACAGCTCTCTTTAACTCTATGAATATTAAATAAATATTATATCAGACATACCGTCATTCCCGCGCAGGCGGGACTAAAGCTATCAATACTAAAGGAAAGAAGAGAAGATGATTCAGGCAGAGACGAGATTAACGGTGGCAGACAATTCGGGAGCTAAAATTTTGTATTGTATAAAGGTTCTGGGCGGTTCCCGAAGACGGTACGCAAGCATAGGCGATATTATTGTTGTGTCTGTAAAAGAAGCCATTCCCAATGCCAAAGTCAAAAAGGGAGATGTATTAAAGGCCGTTGTCGTTCGGACAAAAAAAGAGATCAAAAGGCCTGATGGGTCATATATAAGATTTGATGATAATTCAGCAGTATTAATCGGAGGAAACTTAGAACCTGTAGGAACCCGTATATTTGGCCCTGTAGCGAGAGAGTTAAGGGCCAAGAAATTTATGAAAATCATTTCACTGGCACCGGAAGTGTTATGATTGATAGATAGCCGTTCACGGGTTCAAAGGTTCAGAGGTTCAAGGTTCCATTCTCGTTCCCGGACTGCATTTGGAATGCGTACCATTTACGAGAAAACGTCATCTTCGTCAGGCCTGTCTGCGTGCACCGCACAGGCAGGCCTAATCGAAAATTTGGAGCCAAATTGGCAATGCTTGGAAAAATGAGCATCTTTAACGAGGACTTCGGGTCCTCAATGCCTTCTTTGTCCTTAACCCTGCCTCCGGCCCAGAGGGCCTACGACCCGGAGGGAACGTTGAATCGTGTCGAAGATCCCGCTGGGCGGGGAACCTGTGAACGGTTACCTTATTTGTAACATTTTAACGTTTTGGAAAGCTCTATATAGCTCCGCTTCCTGAATTACATAATCAGTATTTTCGACTCTTTAATTTTATGTATTGTCTCACCTGGCAAATTACCAGCAACAGGTTAGTTCTCTGTTTATGTTCCAGCTATAGGTGAAATCTTGCAATCTT
>JAUWMJ010000301.1 GCA_030613225.1 Desulfobacterales bacterium | reverse complement strand
CATAAGGATTTGCAAAAACCGCAGGTGCCCCGCAGGAAATGCCCTTGGGGTGCATACCCGTGGTTATGTCGAGGATTTTTGCGAAGCCTTGATGCGCAAGAGATCGGTGCAAATCGAGTAAAAAATCGCTCAATTTAGGTTTAAGGAGAATATTAATTGAATGAAAATAGCCGGGAATTAGATATTCCAATAGGAAAACCAATAGAAGTAGTTGCTATTGCAGTAAAAACAGCCGCAATAAGATGTAAAATTGTTTCAACTGACCAACCAATTACTTTTCGTAAAGTTCGAAATGAAGTCGAGGGTGAAATCCTTACAATATTGCCTACAAAAGTGTGGCGATTTCAAAAAACACATTATATGACGGGTGAAATTAAAACTAAAAGAATTGACATTCCTGCTTTAAATATAGAACCACTTGAACTAAATGAAATGGGAGTGTGGGATCCTAAAGAAGATTATTGGGGAGAGCCGGATGCCCCTTTAAATAAGTATCTTAAAGCAATTATTGATTTCGGTGCAAGAAAATCCTATGAAATGGATCAGATTATTCCTTTTCAAGATCCGGAAGATTTTGATAGTGATCCAATTTTAGAAGCTGCCGATTTTCATAGTTGTGGAAATCATTTGGAAGCATTGAAAATCATGGAAAAAATATTAACGACAGATCTGCGTTGTCTGGATGCTCATGCTCACCTTGGCAATTGGGAGTTTAATAGAACTAATGAGCCATGTAAAATGACAACCGATAAGGCAAGAAAGCATTATGAGGTAGGATTTAATATTGGTGAACTATCATTGGTTAAAGATTTTAATGGTGTTTTGCCTTGGGGGTGTATCAATAATCGACCATATCTTAGATGTATGCATGGGTATGGTTTATCACTATGGCGGTTAGGGCAAATAGAAAAGGCAAAAAACATTTTTAAAAAAATGCTTTGGCTGAATCCTATAGATAATCAAGGAATCAGATTTTTATCAGCAGATATCGATGCTGGTAAGACCTGGTACGAATGTAATAGTTAATGATATTTTGAAAAATGAGTACAGGATTCACCTCAACCACCCGAAAATCAGCAGATTGAAAACGGATAAAAAATGAGCAGATTGGATACAAGAATTTCTTTAAAACCCTATTTGGAAAAAATTACAAACAATTGTAGTGAATTGTCAAAACAGGAACTGACGGATGTCATTCTTGGACTGGCAAAGGATGAGCCCACGTCCAGGCGTATCCACTTTTTACAAAAGTTCCAGTTTCTTCTGCCTGAAAACGGTTCGAAAGATACAATAGTGACAGATGTTAAAGCAATTCTTAATGACATCCAGGCGTTGAAGGAATCTATAGTAGAAAGGGTGGAAGCCATTGAAAACGGCGATTATGAACAACTGGACGACTGGGATTGGGAGGATTATCATCATGATGATGAACCTGAATATATAAACGATGAGCAGATGGAAGATCTGGCCAACCTATTTCAAGATGTTGAGAATCTGTTTTTAAATGATCAAACTGAAGATTCAAAAACCCTGTATAAGGCGTTGTTTAATCTAATGGACGAAATAGATGAATACAGATTAATTCAATCGGAACTTGATGTGGATATCAGGGAAGAAAGAGCCCGATATGCCCGTTGTGTTTATGATACAACAGACAAGCATAAACGGCTGGATGAATTTGCAACGACAATGACACTTGATGCATCGAACCGGTATAATGGACTCAGGATTGATGAATCCTATCCCTTGCTTCAGGATGTAATTGATGCCAGGGAAGAAGAAATGGCAGATCTTGAATCGTTTTATGGGGTCTGGAAAAAGTTCCTGATAAAAAAAGGAATAAATGGGAGACCGGCAAGTTTATTGGCTGAGGCAGTTAATCATCTTGAAGGCATTGAAGGGATTGCAAATCTGGCAAGGATGTGGAAAAACAATCAGCCCTATGGCTATCTGTTCTGGCTTACGTGTTTAAAACAGGAGAACAGTCTGGATGATATCGTTGAAGTGAGCAAAGAAGCGCTGCAGATCTTAAAAGCCGGAAATGCGAGGGAAAAAATCAGCGGATTCTTAATAGAAGCCGGGGAATTGTCTGGCAGCAGGGTGGATGTATTGGAAGGGAAACGGGAAAAATTCTTCTCTAATCCTTGTGATGAGAACCTGCTTGGATTGCAGAATGAAGCCGTGAAACAAGATAAAAGGGATGAGGAGTTAGAGTCGGTTTTGGCTTTTTTTGCTAAACAAAAAGGGATGGATGATAATGGGAAATCACTGTATTTAAAAAGTCTACTAATGGCAGGACGTCTTGATGATGCCTTTGTAATGGTAAAGCAGTCAAAAAGCATTGGATGGTCCTATGGCTTAAACATCGGTCTGGTTTTCGGATCCGTGGCAGTTGTTGTTGCTGAGAATGCTGAAAATGCCAAAATAATAGAAGACCTTTTGGTAGGATATTCCAGTAGAAGCGCTGTTTATTCATATCAAATAACGGTTAAAGAGGAGAGCAACGACATAACTTTTTATAATGAAATTATAAAAGGGATGCAAAAAATTAAAATCCCAAAATCTAAACTTATGAAATACTTTGATTGGGCTTTAACAACAGGTAGAAACCGCATCGATCATATTGTTTCCAATCAGCAAAGGGGCGCTTATGAAAGAGCCGCTCAAGTGCTTGGTGCTCTTGCCGAAGTGTATGCCGCAAAAGGGGATGTGGAGAAGGCGGCAAAGATTATCCATGAATACAGTAAGGAAAAGTACAACCGCCACAGTGCATTTAAAAGAGAAGTTAAAGTGGTGGTAAGGCGTTCAAAGTTGCTTCAAAATATAGGCATTTCGGTGTAGGTAGAAACAATTCAGCCCATCTTCGATCTTCAAGCCCGTTTACAGGGATACTCAGCGACAATGAGAGAAAGAGTATATTTGACTCTTATAATATGAAAAGGAAGGAAGTGAGGTCGTGACAATTTGTCACGGACTGAAACTGGAAGCGGCTGATGGGAAAAAATATCGTACACACTGTGGCAATACCGAAGGTATTTTTCGTATCATCCAGTCAATCCTTTCCCACAAAGCCGAACCCTTGACTTCGCTTAAAGTAATTCCTTTTACACCCCTACGACTCAAGGCCTCTTTCACATCTTTGTATTTATTAATCAATTAAATAACAAATTTAATTAGTCCCTTAAACCCTCAGCTTGTGCTGATAGTCCTATCTTTACTATGCGGGTGAGTGAGAGACTGTTTTTCAACGCCAGCCTTACTCGAGACGCAGAATACGTTGAGACAAAATATGCTTTCTTTTCTGCTGAGAGGCCAGAAAAGAAATACAGCGTAATGGCATTTAGGATAATAGCCGTGCAAACAAGAACACGCTATTGAATAAAAGTTATGTATCGCCGTAAGGCTTGTTGTTATTTGTTTTCCTTCCTTCCTGTCCGCCGGTATTTTTGGTGGATCAAAAGAAAACAAATTAAAGAATAAACTCTGCGTTCTCTGTGGCTCTGCGGTGAAAACTGCTTTGTCAAAGACCCTTTCAAGGTCACCATTCAATCACATATACCGCAATTCCATATTTCATAACATATTTATGAAAAGCGGTAGGAACAAATTTTAAACTATAAATTAATGTTCGTCATTAACCCGGATAACTAATTTTCCGAAGTTCTGACCGTCTAACATTCCGATAAAAGCTTTCGGTGCATTCTCTAACCCATCAACCAGATGCTCACGGTATTTTATCTGTCCTGTGCTAAGCCATTGAGACATATCTTTTGCAAATTCATCGTAGCGGTGACCATAATCATCAAAAATAATGAATCCCTGAACCTTTATTCGTTTAACTAAAATTGTGCCCATAAGAAGAGACAGACGGTCCGGTCCGTCAGGAAGCTTTGTGGCATTGTACTGGGAAACGAGCCCACACAACGGAATTCTGGCTTTTGTATTTAGTATAGGCAGGACCGCATCAAATACTTTACCCCCTACACTCTCGAAATAGATGTCAATTCCCTTGGAGCAAACCTGGCTAAGTTGTTGGGCAAAATCCAAAGATTTGTGATCCAGACAATCATCAAAACCAAGGACCTCTTTTGCGTATTTACATTTTTCGCTACCGCCGGCAACACCGACAACATGACAGCCTTTCAACTTACCTATTTGTCCTACAGTTGCACCAACCGGCCCGGTGGCAGCAGCAACGACCAAGGTATCTCCCTGTTTGGGTTGGCCAATATCCAATAATCCCATGTAGGCAGTAAAACCCGGCATGCCTAATATCCCCAATGCATAGGACATTTTAGGGTTTTCCTCTAATCGGGTAAGATCGGAACCATCAGAAAGCACATAGTCCTGCCAGCCACTATAAGCAAGAACCCACGCTCCCTCTTTGTAATCAGGGTGCCGGCTTGCTTCAACCTGACAAACTGTTGCACCCACCATTACTTCATCAATCTTAACAGGTTCTGCATAGGATGGCGCATCGCTCATCCTGCCCCGCATATAAGGGTCAAGGGAGAGATATTCGGTGCGCAACAACACCTGGCCTTCAGCCGGTTCAGGCACAGGTGTGGTCTCCAGGCGGAAGTTCTCGGAAACCGGAGTGCCGTGGGGGCG
>JAUWMJ010000181.1 GCA_030613225.1 Desulfobacterales bacterium | reverse complement strand
CGCCGTCTCTTGATAACCTCAATGAGCACCAGGCCTTTATACTGCCCGATGATGAGCTTCCGATTGTTATGTTTGACGATGCTCATGAACTGACTGGAATTGAATTGCAGTATCTTTTAAAGGATGCTCTTGCTCCAGGCGGTAGCCGTAAACTAAAGCGTCTGATTCTCTTTAGCGAACCAGATATCAATGCAACTATGGCCGCCCTTTCTGCGCCTTTTACCAGAGAAACAGTTGTAAATAAGGTGCATATGTCCTCATTAAGCGAAACGGAAACGCACGATTACCTTTTCCACAGACTTAAGATTGCGGGACTAACCGGTAAAAATCCTTTTAAATCCACGGATACAAAGTCTATACACAAAGCTGCAGGCGGTCTTCCCGGTCGCATTAATCAAAAAGCGCACACGCTTCTTTTAAACAGGCTTTCAGGGGAAAAGCCCACTTCTCGCTCCATACGACTTCCCGGGATTTTTAAAAAATCTTTTCTCATAATCGCAGGTTTTATTGTAGTGCTCAGCCTGGTTATATTTCTTTTATTCTTTAAAGAGGAAAAATCAAATATTCCCTCTGCAGATATACCCGGCCCTGAAACCCAGGTTTCAAACAACATGAGAAAAACTGCTAAAAAGCTGCCAGTTCCCCCTGTCTCTGCTGCTCCTGTCGCTTCTTCAAATGGCTCTGAAAAAGCCAAGCAGTCGCTTGACAAACCAGAGAATAAATTGAGCAAAACCGACCTTTCTGTATCTTTTAAAGCAAAGGCCCAGGCTGGTAAACCAAAGGCCCAGGCTGGAAAAAAGAAAAAACAAGAAAAAACTGTTTCAGAGAAAGCAAAAAAGGCTAAAGGAATCCATCGTGAAAGCTGGCTCCTTGCCCAAAATCCGTCATATTATACAATACAGCTTGTCGGCCTGCAGAATGAAAAATCTATTAATAAATTCGTAAAGAAATACAAGTTGTTTAATCAGGTTGCATATTATAAAACTCTCTACCGCAAAAAAGACTGGTACCCTTTGCTTTATGGTGCATATCCTACCAGAAGAGAAGCATCGTCAGCCATGAAAAAATTGCCGCAGGAGTTCCGCAAATTTTCACCCTGGATCCGCAGTTTTTCATCCATACAACAGATAATAAAAAGCCTTTGAGTACGACTTCAGGCGATTAAATAAAGTTACGATGAACAAAACCAAAAAAATATTTCTCCTGACAGCAAGAGGCATTGGAATCCTTTTGGTTGTCCTGCTTATCTTCATTCTTGTTTCACCAGTGCTTATCAACCTGGAGCCGGTGAAAGAAAAAATTGTAGCACATCTTTCCGACCGGTTAGGGGGTAAATTACATTTTACTAAAATTGATCTGTTATATTTTCCACGACCCCATGTTGTAATCCACCAGGCAAGCCTGTCTGTTTCGGAAGGTATAAAAGGAACTTCGACTCATATAAGTGTTTATCCTGCTGTTTTTCCACTGTTTTCAGGTGATATGCAAATCGCAGGAATCACTGTTAAAAACCCCGTCATTAAGATAAAACTGCCGGAAAGAAGTAAAAAGACGGCTAAGAAGAAAATTGCTTTTCCCCTGCTGTCTGCCAGGGAAACACTTGCCTCTTTCCTTAAACGCCTGCAGTTTAAAAGGACTGTCTCTGTTTTAAAAATAACGGAAGGCAGCCTTGATCTTAGTGATGGAGATAATGTTACTTTTACATTTAAAAATATTCGTGCACGTGCGGTTCTATCTTCAAGCAAATTTAAAATTAACCTTACCTGCAAATCGAACCTGTTCAGGAAGATATCCATTAAGGGATGGGTTGACCCGAATAACAATATCGGCACCGGGCAGGTTAATCTGACACATTTCCATCCACAGGCACTGACTGATTATCTTTACCCGGACGCCTCTTTGCGAGTGGGTCATGCCGTGATCAATCTCAATCTTGGGTTTAAATCAGACAAGCGCAATGTGCTGCATGCCAGGCTGCAAGGTTTTGACTCACATCTGACTTTTCTTAAAAAGAACGAAAAGCTTGTCATAAAAGCGAAAAGCCTTATCTGTGAATTGAATATGGATGAGGAAGAGACAAAAGTCTCTCTTTCCAATCTTGTTCTTGATTACCCGAAGCTAAATGCATCCGGCCAATTTTTATTAAACCGGATGACGAAACAGGCAAGTCTCGATATAGACGTTAAAAAAGCAGACGTCGGCTCAACGCGTAAAGTCGCCCTTGCCGTGTCCGGAAATAGCGGTATCACAAAAGACATCTTTGACATAGTAAAGGGTGGTAATATCCCTGAAATCACGTTTAAATCCTTTGGAAAATCCCCGGCGGACCTGGGAAAAATGGAAAATATTTTCATTAGGGGTAGGCTGCGTGATGGAAATATTTTTGTCCCTGCAGCACTCCTTGACCTGGAAGATGTCGATGGCAGCGTGACCATTGCCAATGGTATTCTGATGGGAGAAAATATTAAAGCGCGTTTGGGAAATTCGTTTGGGACCAGGGGGATGTTGGAATTGGGATTTGAAAAAAACATCCCGTTTTACGTGGAAACAGTAGTTCAGGCTGATTTGGCCCAGCTCCCTCCAATCCTTAAAAGACTGGTAGAAAACAAACCATTTTTAAAAGAACTTTCACAAATAAAAAAAGTTAGTGGAAGTGCTATGGGGAAAATGGTTTTAGACGGAAATACACAATCTGTCGAAGTTGGTGTATATGCTTCCAAAGTTAATCTGCGTGCGCGTTACGAGCGTATTCCATATCCTTTGCAAATTAAAGGCGGGCGTTTTGCATATAAAGGAACTCAAATTTCATTTGATAAATTAAACACTGTAATAGGAAAATCCTCATTTTCTCAGCTTTCCGGCGGCATCACATGGAAAGATGAACCTCATCTTAAAATTAAATCCCGCTTATCCAGATTGCAGATGGAAGAGATCTATCCATGGCTTCTCTCTTATAAAAATACTGCCGCTATTTTTAAAGATTTCAAAATTATACAGGGCATAATAACACTTTCCGATATTAATTTAGACGGCCCGGTGTCTAGCCCAATGAACTGGCATATCAATATGAAAGGCAACCTTGAAAATATTTTAATAAATTCGCCCCTGTCTCCAGACCCGATATACGTGGCCGACGGAAAATTCGATGTAACAGAAAGCACTATTCCGGGAACTGTCAAAAACAATTTCATCATAGAATCTGCAAATCTGGCATGGGGAAACAGCAGTTTTACTTCTGAAGGGAGTATTATTTTCTCGGAGGAAGGACTCCAGCTCTATACGGAACTTTCAGCTGATGAGATCGGATGGGACAGGGTTGGTCAAATCATAGAGTATGTAAATAAAAAGAAGGACACCGGGAACGATGAAAAACCCTGGACTTTGCCTGTGGATGGTGTCTTCAGAATAAAATCAGATTATTTCACATGGGGGGACTTAACATTTAACCCGGTTCATGCTGATATCTTCGTAAGAGATAACAAAGTCTTTATCGATTTTACAAAAGCAAATCTGTGCGGCATTTCAGTTCCAGGGTCTATAAAAATATCTCCAACGAATATAGAACTTTATTTTTATCCTGTTGCCGAAAACCAGCAATTAGATAATACGGTTATGTGTCATTGGAAAAAAAATCGACTTGTAACAGGTAATTTTGATCTTTCAGGAAAGCTCTTTGCCATGTCAGACAGTAAAGAGATCGGCAAAGTCTTGAATGGCAATCTGAAATTCTATGCCAAAGATGGGCGTATTTATCGTTATGGAATACTGGCAAAAATATTCGCTCTTTTAAATATCACCGAAATTTTCAGGGGAAAACTTCCGGATGTGGTAAAAGAAGGATTTGCCTACAGCTCTATTAAAGCTGAGGGGAAATTAGAAAACGGAAAATTTACCTTTAAAGATTTTGTCATTGATGGTTCTTCAATGACCATAGTCTGCAAAGGTTATATTGATCCTGTCCGTGAGAAGATAGATATGGTTGTTCTCGTAGCTCCGTTTAAAACAGTCGATTTTATAATTAAACATATTCCCCTTATAAACGAGATATTCGGCGGCAAGCTCATCTCAATCCCGTTTAAAGTTATAGGAGATCCGGCAGATCCAGATGTCGTACCACTTCATCCTGCGGATGTAGGAGCCGGTATATTCGGGCTTTTAAAAAGAACCTTTATGCTTCCCGTTACAATAATCCAGCCCTTGCTTTCTGATAAAGAAGGATAAAGATACGGAATCTGTTATCGAGCAAATAGATCCTTAAATTTATTAACAAAGCGATTTTTTATTTCTGAAATTTCTTTTATTTTAAAAATGTAACCTCCCAGAAAAAAAAGGACTAAAAACACTGTGCCTGTCAGTGTCAAAACTGCCATGCTACCTGTAAAGGTTCCGGAATCAATGCCGCAGAGCGCTTTTGATTTAAACCACTCAAGTAATACTCCGATGACCATACTGATAACAATAATTTTAATATAGAAAAAATAGACAGTGTGACTTTCCTTATTTTCACTCTTTTTATTCCATAAACCATATAACAGTATCACCTGGAAAATGGCCGATAATGAAACAGCCAGGGCTATTCCTCTGGCACCCATGATATGCATTGCATAAAAATAAACCGGGATACTTAACAAAACAGTGACAGTCATGAAAACTGCAGGAAAAAGTGTATTGCCCATGGCATAATATCCCCTGACAACCACAGTCTGGGCTGAGAAAGCAAATACACCAACCAGAAAGAAAATCAGAATCTGAGATGTCAGTTCCGTGGCAGCAGCATCGAATTCTCCGTGCTGAAACAGGATAAGAATAATTTCATGTCTGAGTACCATCATCAAAACAGAAAAAGGGATCACCAGTGATATAAGTCGCAGGATATTGTTCAGCAGGCTGTTCGATTCAGATATTTTATTCTCAGCAATCAGTCTTGCCATAAATGGATACATAGCCATTCCTATTGCCTGACCGAAAAAACCTGCAAGAATCATCATGACCCTGAAACTGAAATTCAAACACGCAAGGTCTCCACGCGGCATAAATGATCCAAAGAATTTAAAAAGGAATTCCGATGAAAACATCATGGTCAGGCCGATCATCAACGGCAGGGTTAACAGGAAATATTTTTTAAGATCAGGATGTTTTAAATTAAAAGCCGGCCTGAATCTCATGCCGACTTTTCGGGCTCCAAAGTACTGTATTGCAAAATTTCCGACAAACGCACCTGCAAGAACTCCCCAGGAAAAACCTTCTATGCCCAGCCGGGAGCCCAAGAGTATGCCGCCTGTAATTATGCCGATATTATACAAAAGGGGTGCAAGAGCAGGTAGAAAAAACCTTTCTTTGGCAAACTGAACGGCCATGAACAGACCACCTGCAAAAAAGAAAAATTGGGCAGGCATAATAATCCGTGTCATTCTGATTGCACTTCTTCGCAGGGCAGGGTCATTTATCCCAGGGGCTACGATTGAAATAAATTCAGGTGTAAAAATGAAAGCAATAATAATAAGCAGTAATAAAAGACTTCCAAAGCATGTCAGAATTATGGAAAAAACCTCCCAGCCCTTCTCTTCCTCGTTAGTTACGAGATAATGAGAAAAAATCGGAATAAAGGTTATGGAAAGAAAACCGCTCGCAACAATATGATTCAGCATATCCGGAATTAAAAAGGCGACCAGATAGGCATCCACTTCACCAGTGGCCCCGCCTATGTGTGCAATTACCGTTTCCCTGAAAATGCCGATTACCCGGCTTAAGAAAACCGACGACATCATGATAAGTGAAGCTATGGAAACCTTTTTATATAAGGATTTAGACATATTAATTTACTATACACAATTATCTTATTTATTCAACAACTTAACCTCTTGACCGCCTGAGAATAACAGTATTACCAGAAACAGCACAAGTTAGAAAGTGGTTTATTTACAAAAAGTGTATAATTTTTATTAAAATTGATTTTCTATCTTAGTAAAAAATGATAAAGGAATATTGTAACTCAGGTTCACTGTATTTTACTGGTTGCTCGTTACTGGTTAAAATAAGGTATTCTATCAATTTTATAAAAATAATTGACTTGACCGCCGCTTTTGTGACGGAGCGAAGCTATTGCTTTTATCCACAACGAGGAACGAGCAACGAGGAACGAGCAACCAGTATCTTGAATGTCCAATTTATACTGCAATACCTTTAAAGGTTAAGCATCATTATTCAGTAATAAATTACGAGGACTGTAGATATAACAAATGATTCCTATTTTAAAAGAATGGCAAAAACGATACTTTTCTGATCCACAGGTCGTTATTCTTGGTTTTTTGCTCCTGGTTGGATTCGTATTTATTTTCCTGTTCGGGAATATGTTGATTCCTGTATTTGCAAGTATTGTTATTGCATATCTGCTGGAAGGAATGGTAGCTATGCTCCAGCGCTGCCGAATACCGCGCATAGCTTCTGTGATATCTGTATTTTTATTATTTTTAGCCTGCCTGCTTTTTTTAATAGTCGCTTTGCTTCCAATGCTGGCAAGGCAGATCGGGCAGTTTTTGCATGAGTTGCCCTCGATGATTGCCAGGGGACAAAACGCACTGATGCTTCTTCCTGAAAAATATCCGGATTTAATTTCAGAACCCCAG
>JAUWMJ010000144.1 GCA_030613225.1 Desulfobacterales bacterium | reverse complement strand
AGTATCATCAGACGACCCGGTTCCTGGCCTCCTTTTTTCAGACGATACTCGATGAAATACTTATGCACCTCAATGTTAATCTGATTATTGGCACAATCACGAAATGTATGCGAACCATTCTCGATATCTTTATAGGAAGCGATCCAGAAATTAGGCATTCTGGATATTAGAGGGTAGTCACTGCTTCCTTTCCGGTCTTTATTCGCATAAGTGATGCCGGCCATAATCAATACAATGAAAATGATTGTGCATACTCGAAAAATAAGTTTCATGGTGATCACCTCATTATTATTTTTGATGAGAACTTGCCTTTTGAAAGCTGATTAAGCTGATATTTCGCGAAATATCTCACAGGCCGTTTTTTAATTCACAGTAAAATTGGCGAACTCGTAAAAAGTCGAATTTACCACAGAGAACTCGGAGCTCACAGAGAAAACTTATTAATAAAACAAGATATACTCTGTATTCTCTGCGAGCTCAGTGGTGAAAAATGACTTTTTACGACGCCATCAAAATTCACGGGGATTCATTTAAGGGATCTCAGGCCATTTCCCTTTTCTGATAATAAATGTGGCATCTTTCTTAAAACGGTCGCCTCTTCCTGATTCGAGGTAAAGTCTGGAATTCCTGTGCCGAATATAATGTGAAGGATACCTGTATGACTCAAAAGACACACCTCCCCTGGCCAATCCACCGATCTTTTTAAATGTAGCCTGTTTCCTGAGTTCCTTGTTCCGGTCGTCGTCTTCAGTGATCTCGGTGTCTATTTTTTTCATTAACAGGCAAAATCCCATTTGGGGTCCGAGATAGGTAGGCACAAAAAACCAACCGGGCTTTTTTATGGATTCAATACTGATATAATCACGTTTATATTTAGCAAGACCTGGAACGATTCTGAAGGTTATATCTTTCTTATCCATATTTTCCGTGATTTCAAACAGATAACCAAGATCATTATTATAATTATTCATATAATGATTCGGGTAATTTACGGACTCTATGGACTTTAAATCCGCTGGTGCCTGCTTTTCCTCCAGGGTAACGTAACCGTAAAAACTCCCTGGATAAATCCCGGTCCAGATCTGGATGCTGTATTCCTCGCCGGGATACCCTTCGATATAAAATTCACGCATGTCTTCTGAATACAGGTTGGATATAACGACATTGCTCCGGTTGACATTTTTTACGGTTACAATGGGCACGCATTCATCCGAATTCAGGGCAAGCACCATTATCTTTATTTTTCTTTGTCTATTTGATTTCGCGCGATACGTTCTCTTTTGAATACATCGATCCGGTTCCCTGGTGACTGTATAACCGAATGTCTCCCTACCCCCCACGAGTGTTCTTTTTACGTTGTAATAAGCGGTATAATCCACGGTTACATCGATCAGCTCATCCAAATCAACATGGGGGTATAACTGCCTGCATTCCTGCTCGGAGAATCCCACCATATCGCAAATCTCCATAGGAGTATTCCCGTTTTGAAATGAAAGGGCCGGTATATAATAGAGATTGTTTTTCACAAGGTCGCTGTTTTGAGGGGTCGGGCCGTATCCGTGCTCCCGGTAGAACCTGGGGGCATCATTCACTTCTATATTTACGCACTCCCTGTTGGCGTACCAGTCAAAATCGTTAAAAATATCATCATGGGATCCATTGATCGTAACACTGACCGTATCAATATAGTCGTCCGGGTCAATCAATTTAAGCAGGTCCTCAAAAAAACCTACGATATCCCCAAAAAAATCAATAATGGATTTAACCAGATAATAAGGTATCATTAAGAAACCCTTGAGGGCGTCTTCAAAGTTTCCTTGAAGCAGATCGAGCATAACCGGCCCCACATACTTAATGGCAAGGATGGCCACCGTGCACTGCCAACATGCACCGCCTAAGCCTTCCAGTATTGAAGCGATATCTTTTCCGCTGAAAATCAGCTCCAAAGCGAGCCAGCCTATATCGATCCCTCCATATGCCAGTTGAACCGCGTCCATCAAACCACCGAATTCAATACTCCCGCTGAAAAATGATTGAATCAAGCCCCCGACTTCAGGAAACAGCTCAATAAGGCCCTGCGCAATTGCGGCCCCCAGGGCATCGAGTACCGCCTTTTCAATCTCCTTAATCAGTTCACCCCGTATTTTCTGAATTTGTTTTTCCAGGCCCTGTTTTGTCTCTCCCTTGGAGAAGTCGTTTTCCCATAAACCAATTGTAAACGTGGTATTGGCATTGTATGTATTATGAGAAATAACAGAACGGTCCCCCTGTCTGAATCCTTTTTCCTCCCTCTGGTCGATTTTATAATTACCTGTTACCTTGCTGGATGTGTTATACAATTCACCGGCCTGGAGCCAATAGACAAAATCCATATCTTCCGGGTCAAACCGGGGTATGGATGTACTGATATGCCAGTAAGGTTCGTCATCCACATATTCATCCTGGTTCTTGCAGTAAAACCAGCTTAATTCCACATCGTATTTATAATGATTGCGAACCGAGTGGTAAGCGTTAAAATCCGGAACCATGTCAGGGGGCAGATGGAGGCTTTCCCTTAAAGCTTCGTGTAAAAACCCTTTTTTCGCTGCTTTTACGGAAAAATTAGCCCCCTGGGGTGCGCGTTCGATTTGATTTTTTGTAATTCGTTTCGGGTTCTTATTTAACGTCCGAACAAGGTGTTTTATGTTACGCAGATTCAGATTTGGGTGTTCGATCTTAACCGAACTTTTTATGATATTTGGTTTTATTTTGGCAGCGGTCGGGGTTGTACCGGATGGTTTCCACTGGAATTTCGGCGCATCCGGGGGAAAAGCCTGTCTCACAACCTGACGCATTTCATTTATATAATTGGGTCTTACGGCAAGGAGAATGTCTTTACCCAACTGGAGGCTCTCAATTCTTTGGCCGGGTTTGAGATGGGCATATCTTGGATGAAAATACTTATTTTTAAAGGCAGGCGAGAGCGTTTTGTAAGATGAGGTCATCATGTTCAACTGTTTTTTCCCCATTGCCTGGTTTTTTATAGTGGCTTTTTTGTTTTTCGAAGCCGGACTAGGCACGGTATGGGGTGCAAGTAATTTCTCTTCAAGGCGCTGTAAAATCAGCGGCATAAGAATGGGCGTCAGGGGATTTTTCGATGATGCCTTCTCAATTCGCTGTTTCAGCCTCATCTTTATAAGTGCGGGTTTATTCTTTTGAAGTTCCTGGTATAGTTTTCGCTTCTGCTCTCTTGCTTTTAATTTTAGAAATTTTGGGTCCGGTGTCTGTTTGGATACTGTTTTATTCTGGGCCAAAAGGAATAATTTCGGGTCGGAATTTTTATTTAAATTCATTTCCGAAATATCCACTTCCGCGTTGGTTATTATAACTGATAGTACGAAACAAAAAACCATGACGCCGATAAAGGACTTTCTCATTTTACACCTCCCTTTGGCTGTTTAACTCCAGAGGCAATCTAAAAACACAGATCGAGTTCAAAGACTAAGGGCTCGCGCAAAAATAACTTCACATTTTATGCGCGAACCCTAAGCGTGGTTTGATGAAAAAGCATAGAAATGGTTTCAAAACGGGAGCATTACCGATTTGTTAAAATGGTTCACACCCATTAAATTATTTATTTTTGAGCGAAAACCTCGCAATCGGGTTTCGGGTGTCAGTATTCAGCACCTATGCTCCTGACACCTGACACCTATGTAACCTGTCGACGCTATACTTTGGACCGAGCAATGATCGACAAAGTTTTGTCGATGTTGCTCCGCTAAGCGCCTAATTAGCTGACACCTGCACTCTGAAACCTGAAACCAAAAAGTCTTGGAAAGCTATTAACAAACCGGTAATGCACCCTTTAAAACCCATATGCTTAAGTTTTATCAGCCTGCGCCTTGTCCCCGAATATCCTTAAAAAAGAAAAAGCCTCGCAGGGTTACCAGTCTCCCCTGGAGGCCATTGGCGGCAATTTTAGGATATCTATTTTCACAGCTTACCTCATGGATTTGTAGAATGATAATTTGTTTGATAAGAACTTGCTTTTTGAAAGCGGATTATGCTGAAATTCAGGTTTGCGTTGGATAGTAGAATAAATCACAATATGTGGTATCCCTTGTTATGAAGTGTCCATTCTCATTCAGATACCGGCAAGTTAAATATATCTACCAGATGTCGGCCATATTGTCAACATGCCATTTTGATCTAAATTGTTTATTTTTGAGCGAAAACCTCGCAATCGGGTTTCGGGTATCAGATTTCGGGTGTCAGTAGTAAGAAACTACGCTTTTTCCGAGACGACGCTCGTAAAAAGTGGCCCCTTAAGGGGCAGTAAGAAGTCAACGGTTCATTTCGAAGGTTTCAGGTGTCGGGTGTCAGTATTCAGCCTCTATGCCCCTGACACCTGACACCTGAAACCTATGTAACCTGCCGACGCTATACTTTGGACCGAGCAATGATCTACAAAGTTTTTTCGATGTTGCTCCGCTAAGCGCCTAATTAACTGACACCTGAACACTGAAACCTGAAACCAAAAAGTCTTGGAAAGCTATTAACAAACTGGTAATGCACCCATTATTAACCCGCCCTGCGGAAAGAACCTTCTGATGGGAATAATTGATATCATGCATTGTGTGTTTTTCTTTCGTTTTCTGCAGGAAAAGATTTATTATAGCGCCAAAATATGAAGATGTCAAAAATGTAAACTTATTTTCGGAATCTACGCTTACCTGCGTGAGCCCTTAGTGAGAGTGAAAAATAAATCAGCAGCATTTTAAGTACATACCACGTCAAGTGGTTTGAGTAGTTAAGTGGCTGATATTTTAATACTAATAAACCAATCAACCTGTATACCACTTAACGACATCTGAAGTATGATAGCAAAAGATCGAATTTTTATTCATATCTTCTATTGATATAGAGGATGATCTTTGCTAATTCATAGAGACCTTTGCAAAACGGCACTTTTCGAAGTCTGCGCTTATCTGCCCGATTTCTGCGTCAGGCTCAAAGTCCGGGATCTTCGACTTGAACTCGAACAAAAATTACCATTTTTCAAAGGTCTCTCATAATTTTCGACACGCTTTTTTTTAATTTTTCCAAATGAGGTTTCAATGTCTATACCTTCAAAAAAGAAAAAAAGGAAGAAAGCTATGAAAACAAAAAAAGAATTAAGAAAGGAGCCAAGAAAACATTTTAAGGGGTCCATTTTTTATGCCACTGAGCAACAGCTTTACGAGGGGGAAGTAAAAAATTACAGTACATCCGGTATTTTTGTAAAAACCAGGGATGAATTTTTTGTTGGCCAGACGCTTAATTTGGCACTTCCATATTCAAAAGTAAAAAAATCAAAGCGTTTAGGGTGGGTTGTCTGGAAAAACAGAGAGGGCATTGGAGTGGAATTAAAATCAAACGCTTAGAAGATACTCGATACTGGATACTGGATTCTGGATACTCGATACTGGATACTGGATACTCGATACTGGATACTGGATACTCGATACTGGATACTCGATGATGGATACTCGATGATGGATATTCGATTCCGAATGCTCGTTTGCCTTGCCATGGCGTAGCCAAAGGCGAAGCCTGGTCGATGTTGGATTAAATAAGGAGCATACCTTTTTTATCCAGCATCCAGCATCGAAGCATCGGATACACAAGGGCTTAAAAAGGTGCAATAAAAATATTTTTCCACAAAAAGCACAAAATTTGCAAATAAGAAACTAAAAGATGGTACTCCCTGTTTATTAAATCAGGCAATAAAATGATTTTTCTTGCAAAACTTGAGATCTTTCTGTTATGAGAGTCTTTGTTTTAATAAAAATCGTTTTGAATCGGGGATAGAGTAATCGAGGATTGCAGTTGTGCAATCTGTGTAAAAAAACATTAAACAAAAAGGAGGAGAAGCATGAAAGTGTTTAAATTGTGTGTAGTGGTAGCTGTTGCTTTAGTTCTTGTTACGGCAGGGACGGCCATGGCAGGAACCCTTGCTGATGTCAGGGCAAAAGGGTTTATCCAGGCCGGTGTAAACGGTGATTTGTTCGGTTTTGGAAAACCGGATGAAAAAGGTGTATGGCGGGGTCTTGATGTGGACACGGCGCGTGCCATTGCTGCTGCGGTATTTGGTGATGCGAATAAGGTAAAATACACCCCACTGACAGCTAAAACACGTTTTACGGCTTTGCAGTCTGGTGAAATTGACGTGTTAACCCGTAATTGTACCCAGACCCTGGGTCGCGACACCGCTTTGGGTCTCGATTTTTGCCAGGTAAACTATTACGACGGTCAGGGCTTTCTTGTTTCCAAGAAACTGGGTGTGAAAAGTGCCAGGGAGCTCGATGGCGCTACGGTATGTGTCCTGCCGGGAACAACCACTGAGCTGAATGTAGCGGATTACTTCCGTGCAAACGGCATGAAGATGAAACCGGTTGTGATTGAAAACACGGCTGAACTTGCCAAAGCCTTTTTTGCAGGGCGTTGTGACTGTCTGACATCTGACGCCTCTCAGCTGGCCAGTACCAGGTCAGTGGCTCCCAACCCCAAGAATTACATTATTTTGCCTGAGATTATTTCCAAGGAGCCCCTTGCTCCTGTTGTTCGCCATGGTGACAACCAGTGGAAAGATATTGTCAACTATTCTGTGCTTGTCATGATCAATGCTGAGGAAATGGGCATTACATCAAAAAACGTGAAAAAAATGCTCAAAAGCAAAGACCCGAAAATTCGGCGTTTTCTTGGCGTTTCCCCCGGAAACGGCAAGGCCCTTGGGCTTGATGAAAAATTTGCCTATAATATCATTAAGCAGGTGGGGAACTATGGTGAAGTGTTTGAGCGGAATGTAGGTGTTAAAACACCGCTCGGAATTGAGCGCGGTCTGAACGCCCTGTGGACAAACGGCGGTCTGATGTATTCTGCGCCATTTAAATAATCGGTATAACCAAACTGTTAAGCCGATAAGCTTGCAAATAGCCGGGCTTATCGGCTTAACAATGTTACGAGACTTTTGCAAAACGGCACTTTTTACCCGATTAGCGCTGAAGCTTCACTGAAGTGCCTGCGTCAGGCTCAAATTTCAATCCTCGAAATATTCAATATATTCCTGTGGTTGAAATTTTCGCCTTCCTTGAACTCGAACCCCGGTTAAATATAAAAAAAGATTTAACCGGGCAGGCAAAAATTACCATTTTTCAAAGGTCTCGTTACAACCTGCAAATGACTCATCAGTATTGCAATTTTAATCAAAAGATAAATGATGCAAGAAATCAGTACCGGCACGACAGCCGACAACATACCAGAAAAAGTCCCTTTTTTCAATGACCCGGCCAAGCGATCGATTCTGTTTCAGATATGCGTTATGCTCATATTGGTGTTTCTTGGGTATTATCTGATTTCGAACACAATAGCAAACCTTGAAAGACAGGCGATCGCAACCGGC
>JAUWMJ010000291.1 GCA_030613225.1 Desulfobacterales bacterium | reverse complement strand
CTGAACCTTTGAACCGTGAACGGTTACCACAATGTTCAGTCTTTGTAAAGTTTCATTTCGGATAACCGGTGATTTCGCGGATACGTTCATAGAATGGTTTGAGGCGTTTATACATCTTTTTATATATGTCGTGGTAAAGTTCACTGTAAAGCCGGTGTGTTTTCACATCAGGCTCAAAAACTTCCCCTACATGGGTCATTGCGTTAACAGCGGATTCAAAATCTTTGTGCAGGCCAAGTCCGACAGCCGCGTCTATGGACGCTCCCAGCCCTGAAGTCTCATAAATATGCGGCCTTGCCGTGGGCAAACCGAAGATATCCGCCGTAAGCTGCATGGCACTTTTACTTTGACTCCCGCCGCCCGACACCTTGAGATGTGTTATCGGAATACCTGTTCGTTTTTCTATGCGCTCTTTTCCTTCCCTGAGGGCATAGGCAAGTCCTTCCAGAATCGATCTATAAAGATGTGCTCTGGTGTGAACATCACCAAAACCAATTATGGCGCCTTTGGCTTCAGGTCCCGGAAATTTTACCCCAGGTGACCAGAAAGGCTGGAGCATAAGACCCATGGAACCCGGGGGGATCTTCTCCACGAGCTTTTCGAACAACTCTTCAGCTTCCATACCCTGTCTGGCTGCTTCGCGTCGTTCAGGATGGCCGAATTCCTTTTTAAACCAGCTTACCATCCAGTATCCGCGATAAATCTGCACCTCAATGGAATGATATTTTGGTACTGCAGAGGGATATGATGGAAGCAGCGGTATGGCTTCAATATATTTTTTGCTGGTAACGTTAATTGTGGCTGTTGTACCGTAGCTCAGACAGCCGATGGAAGGATCGAGGCTTCCTGAGCCGATTACCTCGCATGCCTTGTCGGCTGCTGCTGCGATCAGCGGCAGTCCTGCGGGAAGGCCAGTTTCTGAAGCCGCATTTTGGGTGATATTTCCAAGTGTCCGGCCGGGCGGCATTAGTTTGGGCAGCATGCTTGGCTTAATAGGCAAAACTTCCCATTTCCAGCAACGTTTCGAAGCCCAGCGCAGCTTTTTATAGTCAAAGGGAAGATACCCCACCTGGCACCCGATGGAATCGACGAATTCCCCGGTGAGCCTGTATGTAAGATAACCGGAAAGGAGCAGGTATTTATAAGTGTTTTGCCACAGATCCGGCTGGTGTGTCTTTATCCAGTTTGCTTCGGCTTCTGCCTGGAAATAGGCGATAGTATCGCTTAAACGGATAAGCTTGAAAAGAAAGCCCCATGGCCCTCCAAGGGGCCGCAGACCGTGAGTTTTACGCTGATCAAGCCAGATTATTGCAGGGCGAAGAGGCTTCCCGTGTTTGTCAACATTGATTACCGTAGCTCTTTGCGTTGTAAGTGCAACTCCGGCTATTCGCTCTTTATAATTTTTATCCTGATGCCACAATCCCTGACAGGCCTGGCAAAGAGCCTGCCAGAATACATCAGGGTCCTGTTCCGCCCACCCCGGCTGATCAGAATAGTACGGCGTAAACTCAACGATTTCCTTTGCTACGATCCGGCCTTCAAGATCAAAGATAAGGGCTTTAATACTTTGGGTTCCATTATCAATGGCCAGCAACAGATCTTTATTGTTCATAAATCACCTGTAGTGATCCGGGTTGTTCAATTTTTAAAAACATGCCCTTTGGGCGTAGTCAGAGATAATCGGCTTCTTTGAGCAAACCCTAAAGAGTGCCTAAAGTGAGCTAAAGTGACTAAAATGCCTAAAGTTTAAGGAATTCTATCTATTTTATTTTCATAAAAAAAAGGTAGAGCAGAGCGATACCACAACTTTAGGCACTTTAGCTTACTTTAGGCACTTTAGTCACTTAAAACATAGTTGTCCTACAGCTCTTTACGGGGTAAATCAATGCCACGTCCTTTGGGCCAGGCTTTTTACTCTTTATTTTAAGTAGAATGTTTTTTTAAAAAGCGCTTTAATTTTTTTAGCAGAGAAAAGCCTGAATTCATCAGGACGTGCAGCATATTTCGGTGGAAGTGCATAGAAATGCTCCCATTGCTCAAGATACATCTTTATTTCTTTTCTCCAGCGTTTATTATCCCATGGCAAACAATTTTTACAAAGCTTTCTGATTCGCTTAAGATACGCTTTTCCACCCTGTGGTGTCAACAATCCTATTCGCAGGCGCCTTAAAAGCAGATCGTCAAGATGTTTGACCTGTTCATGTTTTGCTGCAAAGGGTAACTCCGCCCAGAGAGTGTGTGTACCAGGAATATACGTAAGATCTTCGGGGGCGGCGCTGCGAACCAGGTCATCGGCATTTTTGCCGTATCGACCGTAAAGGCGATGCCAGTAGTGTAAGGACAGGCCATAATCCATTTCAGGGTGGTCCGGCACCTTGAAAAATTCAGGGGCGTGCGGTCCATTAATTTTACCGGAGTCAAGAAAAGGTTTTACGGCTTTTAAAGCCTCCAGTGCCGACCGCCTGAATGTTGTAAGCTTTCCACCTGTTATTGTGACAAGGCCCTTATCTTTCCAGACAATATGTTCACGGGACTCTTCAGATGGTGAAAGATTGCCCTCGCTGAGTATTGGGCGGACACCCGCAAATGTTGAAATGCAGTCCTTTAATGAGATATCGACTGAAGGAAACATAGCAGTAAAAGCATACATGAGGTAGTCAATTTCTTTTTCGCTGATGGAGGGCTCTTTTGAGAGGTCCTCAGCATGATCAACATCGGTAGTACCAAGGAGTATGGCTCCTTCCCAGGGAACAATAAAGACAGGTCTGTTATCCGCAGGATGGACAAAACTGACTGCATGCGATAGATGCAAAAGGCTGCCTGGAAACAGAAGATGGCTTCCCCGTAAAGGACGCAGGTGAAGTTTCGATTTCGGTGACGGATGAAGCTCCTCGGCCCATGATCCTGTGGCGTTAATAACTGCCGGTGTTGACAGGTTTTTCACCAGATTTTCAGCATGGAGCGTTTCTGTATCTTTTGCGGTGATGCCCACAACTTCTCCCTTAACGTTGCGGTTTATTTTGATTGCGCTGGTGTAATTTACAGCACTGCCACCTGATTCGACAGCCTCATTTATAAGACGCAGAACAAGACGAGCATCATCAACCTGTGCGTCATAAAAAAGAAACCCTCCTAAAAGCGCTTCCTGTTTAATCTGCGGGATTAGAGAAGAGAATTCGGCTGCTTCGTAATATTTATGCTGTTTTTCCCAGGCGATCATGTCATATAATGAAAGGCCTACACTGAGAATCTTTTTCCCGGGCTTTTGATTTTCATACACAGGCATCAGAAAACCCAGAGATTCCACTAAACCGGGTGCGTTGTTAAGCAAATACTCCCGTTCATTAACAGAAGCCCTGGTAAGTAAAAAACGTTTTTCCTTAAGATAGCGCAAGCCGCCATGGATTAATTTGGAAGATCGGCTGGAAGTTCCCCACGCAAAATCTTTTCTCTCCAGAAGAAGAACATCCAACCCCATATTGACTGCTTCCCGAAAGACTCCTGCCCCGGTTATTCCCCCGCCGATAATGATAAGATCCCAGTTTTTCTTTATGTCTTCTAGTTTCACGTTTTTTCCTTGATATTTTTGAATTCATTCCAGATTATAATGCTTTTTTCCATGGTTTTCCGGACTGTTTCCTCAACGTCTTTGCCACCGAGATGAATTGCATCTATAAGGTCAATGTAATATTTTCGGGACGTCTTACGTGCTTTTTGAAGGCTGAAATAATGAAACGCCATAGCCTTGAAGGCAGATGTAAAGTCATTTAAAATCAGGGTATATATGGGATTGCAGGAGTGCTCGGACATAAGAAGCTGCAATTTCCAGTCATAAGTTGCGAAAGAATTTGCTTCATCATCAAGATTGTCCGCCAGGGCTAAATATTTCAAAAGCACTTTGGCTGATTTTTCAACAGACAGCCGGGCAATAATCGGAAGCAGGGCGCATCTTACTTCAAGGAGATGGGTTATAAATCCATTGGGTAAAAAATCGCTATACTTTGCCATGGTGCTGAGAAGCCTCAAACCGCCATTTTTCCAATAATCATTGATTACGGTCGGTTTTCCTTGCCGTATTTTTATCCATCCTTCACCGGAGAGGCGCTGTAAGGTTTCCCGCAATGTCGGTCTTGTCACACCAATTTGCGCGGCGAGGTCTCTTTCATTAGGCAGGACAGTTCCCGGAGGGTATTTTCCGTTGAAAATAGATGTTAGTAATTCGTGCTCAACGTATTTTGCCGGACGAATGAGCGAGTTCATTTTATTTTTCATGTTTTTCCTTTCTTTTTTCTTTCATAGCTGGTAAGAGGTCATACCAGTTAAATGGCGAGTTGTCAAGATTAATTGGTAACTTTTCAAATAGCTTGCAAATTAAATTATATAAACATATCGCAACTACTCAGGTTCAAGGGTTCACGGTTCAAAGGAGCCTGCCGTCAGCGGGCAGGGATCTATGCAATCAACCGTGAACCTAACAACCTGAGCAGTTACAGCATATCTTAAAATTTGCCTTGGCAAGACAGGAAGTCTTGATTAAAATTCAATTTGTTATAGATTCATCATAAATACAGGAGAGAAAAATGCGTAATGTTAAAAGTTTTTATCCGGACTGGGCAAATTTGCCTCCGGAGCCGGGAACATACAGGTCCATATTTAAATGGGGAGACCCGGACGAATTCAAGCATCCGAATCAAAGGCTTTATGAAATGATAAAAGAGAAATTTCAAATGGCCGATTCGGATTTTT
>JAUWMJ010000228.1 GCA_030613225.1 Desulfobacterales bacterium | reverse complement strand
TTCGCTGTGGAACGTACACCCGGCACTTAAGCGCCGTCATATGAGTGACCGATGACCAGAGACCGATACCGCAGTTGAACCCGTGAACGGTTACCAAATATTAAATATCGTGGAGATATTTCATTCGACTATTCAGAATATTAAGTTTGACCTGGGAGGTTCGTTTTGTATGTAAATGGTTACATGGGTGAATGAAAAATAATACAACTCCGGCAACCGTAACCCCATAATTTGGCAGGCTGCGATACCTGATTAACGATTCTACGGGAAACGCAGTCATGTACGGACGCCGAATTAACGGTTCTACCGGGAGCGCAGTCTGTACGGGCGCCAAAACCGGGTAAGCGGCATGATAATTGCAGATATTTCAGGGGTTACACTTTTTAATAATTACCAATTTCAGACCTCGTAATTTATAGCGTATTATGCCGTAATATATTGGACAGAAAGCTTAAGTTTTCAGCCGGGCATTTGGGTTCAGAGGTTCAAAGGTTCAGAGGTTCAGAGGCTGTCCGCCATCACATTAACCCAATGGAATCAATAGGTAAGGAGAAAGTGCGAAGCACTTAGCCTTGAACGGGGAACCTTTGAACCTTATAACCCAGACCGTCCTCGTGTCAAATTATTTTGCGATTCCGTGGTATATCAAGGTCTCCAGTCATTTTAGTCTGGCGAATAACGAGGTCTGTATTAAATATTCATGATAGTTTTGTAAAAAGCTATTTTTTCACCACTGAGCTCACAGAGAACACAGGAATGTTTTATAAAGTATTTATCCTCTGCGATCTCTGTGGCCTCTGTGGTAAATTTAACTTTTACGAGACCATCAATTTTGACCTTTTTAGAAAATTGCGGTTTTGGGGGTAGCGGATTTTACAAGTTGCCGAATACACGCTTTAGCAAATCGGTAGTTCGCTTTGCAGGATCTTTCCGTATCTCAGCTTCCTCCCTGGCAAGATAATAAAAAATTCCGTCCATACCTTTCTCAACAACAAAACCTGTCAAGTCCGCCTTCACATCCGGTACAAATGGTATAGATTGATATTGCCTCATGACATCATCGTAAGCTTGAACAGCTTTGACTTCCGACAGGCTTTCTTCAACAACTGGACGCATCTGTGCCGCCAAGGGTGAAGACATTTTGCGCTGGAAGTATCTTGTAGCGGCGTCTTCGGGTCCTTTATAAATAGCCGTAATATCGTCAAGAGTCATTTCAGTGATTGCCAGCCAGAAAAGTTTCTTTGCCTTTGGGGTGGCTATTTCGGCAGCCCGATTGAGTTTCAATTCAAGATTGTCAAGCAGACTAGACATGCCGATTTTATTAAGGACTGTCTTTACTTTTTTAAAATCTTCCGGCAACGGTATGTGAATGGCCGAATCAGCATTAAAGCCGTCAAATTGGCCAAGCTGGCTGACCACATTCTCCGTACCGATGCGAAGTGCTTCTTTAAGCCCAGCCCCAATTTCGCCCATCGTAAGCTCCTCTTTATTTTTGCTTACCGCAAAATTATCGAGAAGTTTTTTTCCTTTATCCCACCAATTACTTCCTGCTCCTGCAGTTGATGATAAAAAAGAAAAAAGGATAATAATAATTCCCCCTACAAATAAAGATCGAGGTTTCGAAAACTTCTGAAAAATTGTGTACATGGAAACTCTCCTATTTCAATAATAAGCATTCAGAAATTTAAGTTATAAGAGCCAGTTTCAAAATGTTCAATTACGTGCTTTTTGTAGTAAAAAGTCAAGGAACATTTCTTTGCTTCTCGTTCAGTCAATCGTTAATGGTTACGGTTTCAAGACAACTTAATGGCCGCATCGGCAGGGTTCGCCGTCTTTCACCACACTCCAATGACCGATTTCTTCGGCGCCAACAAAAATAATCAATTTAATGGTGGACATTGCAAAACAACTTTCAATCAGGCAAGCATCGACCCGACTTTGTCAATATGATGTTGGTAAATGTCTATAATTCCTTGACATTGTCATAATAATACTATATTTGATGCAATCAAAACGTTATAAAACGTGTCGAACTCACATGCTTATCTCAGGAGGGTAAGTAAGCGTAAAGAAAGAACCAAGTGTAATCCTAATTATAAAAAGCCGGGCTAAAGGAACATATTATCTGACTTACAGATAAAAACCACCTTTTTGTTGATCTTTCTTAATCCCGCTAAAGCATAGTTTCAAACAATGACCCGTCTTTAAACTTGACGGTCTCGTAAAAAGTCGAATTCATCAACTATAGACGATCAGGGGATTTAATAATGAACAGGTACATGGAAGATGATCTGCCAAAGGGCTCATTTTATGGCCTTGTTCCAGATAAAATAGTGGTAGATGAATTTAAACCAAAATTTGGAGATGAAAAAGACTTTGCGGTGTTTTCTTTTTTTGTGCAGCAAAGGGATGCCGCCAACAAGTTGATGAGTTATATTGTGCAAAAAAACTTCGATTTATTAGACGTCGAAATTTCACCGGATCTAAAAGAAGATGGGAAATATATACTTTTTATAGAGATGAACAGAAACAAAGATATGTTTGCCACCATGGACAAATTGCTTTTACATATCGATTATTTGGTATCTATAAAACAATGGTACTTTAGAGCTTTTCCTTATAAAGAATATATGGATTGGGACAGGGACAATTTTGTTAAAGTAGTTCCGCAAACACCGGATGAGTACTCAAACAAAGAGCCTGTATCCGGTGGACCCGATGAATCCGAAGAAACCGACAATGTACCCCAAAATTCGAAAGATGCTGATATAAATCATCGCCTTTTAGAAGAAGTTATTGAAAAGCAGGTGGCCAAATTCAACCAATCGTATATCAAATCATTGAAGGAGCAAATTAAAACAATCCATGAAAATAAACTACAGATGTCTCGACATATCGAAGACTTAAAGATTGATAGGGAGCACCTTTACAAACAGTTGGAGTTGTCTCATGACCGTGAGAAAATAGCTCTGATACGTGAACAGCAGGATTTTAAGAGAATAGAGTCTCTGGAAAATCAACTCGCTCTCCTGGCAGCTCCGGATTCAAGGGAAATGAAGATTGTCACCCCGGATAAAGACGCATATGACACCGACGTAGAACCTGTTATTGATGCAGTTGCCACTGAAGAGGAAGTTAAAGATGAGGAAAAAATAGAAATCTCTGCCGAAATTCAGGATGAATACAAGGAAGCACCAGAAGAGGACCAGCACCCCGATGAAGCACCGGCCTTAAATGAATCATCTGATTTGGATGTTGTATTTGATCTTCATGACGAAATTAATGTTAGAGAATCGTCCGGTTTTGTCAAGGAAATGCACCGTGACCATCCGGATGTGGATGAAAGCATAGAAAAGCCGGTAGAACAGCCTGATCATGAAGCTTTTATAAATGCTGCAAAAGAAAAGAAGGAAGAAATAGAAATCTCTACCGAAATTCAGGATGAATTCAAGGAAGCATCAGAAGGGGATCAGCGCCCAGATGAAGCACCGGCCTTAAATGAATCATCTGGTTTGGATGTTGTATTTGATCTTCATGACGAAATTAATTTTGGAGAATCGTCCGGTTTTGTCAAGGAAATGCACCGTGACCATCCGGATGTGGATGAAAGCATAGAAAAGCCGGCAGAACAGCCTGATCATGAAGCTTTTATACATGCTGAAAGAGAAGAACCTGAAAAAGAAGAGCCTGAAAAAGAAGAAATTGATAAGACCGATAACGAAAAGGGAAATTTAGTAGCAGAACCATTTGTGCCCGTAGAAGATGAAGAAGTGCGTGAACCTGAAACTTCAGTCGAACTGCAAGATCATGAGCATATTGAATCGGCTGATTCAGCCGCAACTGCCCGATTGGACGATATTATTGCACAGACCCTTTTAGAAAAATCAACTGCCAAAGTCGATAATGAATCTTACCTTACAGATGATCATGTTCCAAAATACATGGTTCTTGGCCGGGAGGCCTTAGAAAGGGAAGATTATGACAATGCCATTGAATATTTTTTAAAAGTTGTTGATGTATTACCCACCGCCGGAACGGTTGTTTTGAATCTGGCCGATTTATATTTTCTTAAGAAAGAATATGAAGCAGCAAGAAAGTATGCCGTTCAGGCGCTGGAATTGGGTGAAGAATCTGCAACTGCGGTTTTAGAAAAAATTAATGCGGTGCCTACACCGGAGGCAGGCATGCCGGCTATCGAAAAAAGCCGAGAAGAGGTCGCAGAAGATGTGATAGCCCGGGAAGAAGGTTATAAAAAAGGCTCTGAAAAGATTGAGCCTGAATCTGATGATTATGCTAAGCCCCACACAGAAGCAGCTGAGAAAGAACCTGAACAGGAAATTGAAGAAGAGGTACAAGATACAATATGTATTGAACTGGATGCTTTAAACGAAGCAGCCGATTCAACGGAGAATACAACAACAGGTTCTATAGAAGATGCTGTTTCCAAAGATGATGAAAAAATTGATCAAAAAAAGGATGATGGAAGGAAATACCTGGCCCTCGGGGTGAAAGCCGCCAGGCAGAAAGATTATCACAAGGGTATCGAACATTTCAGCAAGGCTGTTGAAATTATTCCCGATAGCGCGGCCGGATTTTGTAATTTAGCTGTTTTAAACTACAGGCTCAAGGAGTATGAAACAGCATACAGGCATGCCCAAAAGGCGATTGATTTAGGATCTCGTTCCGCTATCCAGATTCTGGAAAAGATAAAATCTGTGATGGTGGTTGATTTAAAATCTCCTGCAGGTTCCGAACCTGCTGCGGAGATTGAAAAAATCAAGTCTTCTCAGGTTGCTAAGAAAGATGAAGATGAGTCTTTTTTTATCGAGTCTGATGCTGTTACTCTTGACGAATTTCTGAAAACAGAAAAACAAAAGGAATCGGAGTTTGCCGTTGATGCATCCCTTCGAGAAAAAGATGCTGTTGTTAACGATAGCTTTAGACTCGGGCTGGCGGCATTTGAAAAGAAAGAATTTCGCAAGGCAAGCGGGTATTTCAAGAAAGTAGTTGAGCTGTTACCGAATGGAGCCCCAAGTTATATCCACCTGACAAAAATACATTACTCTTTGGGGGAATATCCGCAGGCTCGTAAATATGCTAAAAAAGCGTTTGATTTAGGGGATTATACGTTAAAACCGATTTTGGCAAAGATAGATGCTAAATTGGCTAAAAAATCAGCACCCTTTCCTGCTACAGGATCCATGGAACTTAAGGAACAAGAGACATCTGCCGAAGTTGTTGAAGGCACTGAAGAGAAACCTGAAGTGCTGAAATCTCACGCTGATGCAGAACCTGCTAAAAAAGCGGTGGAAGATGAGCCTGAACCTGATATTATGCTGGAAACGCCGGATGTCGGGTTTATTGAACCAGTTGCTTTGGCCGAAGCAGCGGATTCAAAAGAAAATACAACACCAGCTTCTATAGAAAAGGCTGTTTCCAAAGACGATGATGAAAAAATTGACCAAAAAGATGATGCCGGGAAATACATGGCCCTCGGGGTTGAAGCCGCCGGGCAGAAAGATTATCACAAAGGTATCGAACATTTTAGCAAGGCTGTCGAAATTCTTCCCGATAATGCAGTCGGTTTTTTTAATCTGGCTCTTTTACATTACAAGATAGAGGATTATATTACAGCCCGACAACATGCTGAAAAGGCCTTAAATCTGGGCTTGCATTCCGCTCAATCTATACTGGAAAAAATTAAATCAAAACTTATAACTGTTTCAAAAGCACCACCTGCTAAGAAAAAAGAAAAACCGCCGGCTAAAGAAG
>JAUWMJ010000062.1 GCA_030613225.1 Desulfobacterales bacterium | reverse complement strand
TATTAGTTTTGAATGGGTATGGGATGCCGACCATATTGTGTTTCACGGTGGACTTTGGTATGCGCTGAACATCATAGGAATCGGCATGACATATTGCATTATTAAGGCTGCCTGGGATACCTATAAAGGAAAGGGTGGTCATAACCACTAGAATTTAGAAATTGAAAAGAACAAAAGCGCTTCCTTCATAATAATTAAATTTGGGGAAGCGCTTTTTTTTTGAATGAGGTTAAAATGGATAAAATAATCATAGAAGGCGGTCATTCTCTTAAGGGAGAAGTCAGGATTTGTGGCGCCAAGAATGCGGCGCTTCCGATACTTGTGTCTTCGCTGCTTGCAGATGGCTGGAATACATATACTAATATACCTGATCTGAAAGACATAGAAAGTACACTGCTGCTTCTTTCAAGCCTTGGCGCAAAGGTAGAAAGAGAAAAAGATACTGTCCGAATAGATGCAAGCGGTCTTAATAATTCCGAAGCCTCTTACGAACTGGTAAGAAAGATGCGCGCCTCTATCCTGGTGCTTGGTCCGCTGCTTGCTCGACTTAAAGAGGCCAGAGTATCTTTACCCGGAGGATGTGCAATTGGTGCAAGGCCGATTAATTTACACCTGAAGGCTTTGGCCAAACTAGGTGCCTCAATTGAAGTGGAACATGGATACATTAATGCTTCAGTCGATTGCCTTAAAGGGAATTCAATTTATTTTGATATATCGACGGTTACCGGAACGGAAAACCTCATGATGGCCGCTGTTTTAGCAGATGGAGTTACAGTCCTTGGTAATGCAGCACGTGAACCGGAAATCATAGCACTTGCCGATGTTTTAAACAAAATGGGGGCGGATATTAAGGGGGCAGGCACTTCGGAAATTTCCATACAAGGGGTTTCTTCACTTAAACCTGTATCTGTTTCCATTATTCCGGATCGAATAGAAGCCGGAACATTCATGGTTGCATCAGCTTTAACCGGTGGTGACGTCAAACTTACAGGTTGCAGATCTGATCATCTTGAAGCTGTTATTCACAAATTAAGTCTTACAGGCGCAAAGGTTATTGTTGACGGCAATAACATACTGGTTAAAGGACCTGACAAAATCAAAAGCGTGGATGTGAAAACCCTGCCATATCCGGGTTTTCCAACGGATATGCAGGCTCAGTTCATGGTGCTTATGTCTGTTGCATGCGGCTTTAGCATTATTTCTGAAACTATCTTTGAGAATCGTTTTATACATGTAAGTGAACTCAGACGTATGGGGGCCCAAATAAAGGTGTCAGGAAACAGCGCAGTGGTACAGGGAGTTAAGAAATTATCAGGTGCGCCGGTTATGGCCTCAGATCTCCGGGCCAGCGCTTCATTGATTCTTGCAGGCCTGGTTGCCAGGGGCAAAACCGAGGTTAATCGGGTGTATCATCTGGATCGCGGATACCAGTCAATTGAAGCGAAATTTGCTAAGCTTGGTGCAGCAGTTAAACGGGTTAAGGGATGATTGACAAGGTATATTCCCGCCCGATTATACCTCTTTTAATATCCATGATATCCGGCATAGCTATAGGAGCTGCAATTCCGGGATGCAGAGTATGGGCATATCTGCTTGTTTCCGCAACAGGTGGATTGATATTATGCAGTATTGTTTCCAAGTCATTTCGAGCCAATTTCAAAACGTCCCCTTTTGTCCGATATCTGCGTCAGGCTAAAATTTTAATCCTCGAAATACTACATGTATTTACCCCAAGGGCATTTCCTACGCGGCACCTGTGGTTAAAATTTTTGCCTTCCTTGATCTCGAACAAAATTGAACATTTTGAAACTGCCTCGTTTCTTAAAAAAGACTTTCTTGTTCCAATCATCCTTTTTTTCTCTCTCGGATACCTTTTAATACAACCCTGGACTTCGCCCCATTTCCCTTCAAATCATATTATTCATTTTACAGATTCAAATAAATGGGAAATTGTCGGCACTATAGATCAAAGTGTTGAAAAAATTAAATTCAGGCGAAAATTCATTTTAAGTGCCGAAAGCCTTGAGGGGAAAAACAGAAAGTTTTGCGTTACAGGGAAGATCCGCGTGACTGTTGCCGGGGACGAACCTGTGCTTTCTTTTGGAGACAGGATTTCTTTTGCAGCATCGATCAAATCGATCAGAAATTTTAAAAATCCCGGAGGGTTTGATTATAAAAGATACATGGCATTTAAAAGCGTGTTCGGAAGTTCATATGCTCATGGGAAGAAAGTAACTGTTATAAACAAAAGCCAGGACGTAAGGATTAGACGGGCAATAAGCAAGGTGCGCTGCCGGATTTCAACGTTTATTGAAAAAGCAGGGGGAGGAAATCACCAGGGAGTATTAAAAGCGCTGATAGTAGGACAGAGGCAGCAGATTCCGCAAGATCTTCGTGATGCCTTTAATCGATCCGGAGTTGGGCATCTCCTCGCCATTTCGGGACTTCATATCGGAATTGTCGCCAGTGTAGCATTTATATTTTTTGCGTGGGTTCTTTCCCGTTTTAAACTGGTATTATTCAATGCCTGGGTTAAAAAAGGGGCGGCAGTCCTATCTTTTATGCCTGTAATTGTATATGGCCTTCTTTCCGGGATGGCGCCTTCTACCCAGAGGGCGGTCATTATGGTTGGAGTTTTCCTGATGACATTTTTGTTTGAAAGGGAGCATGACCTGATGAACACTCTGGCTCTGGCAGCCATGCTGATACTGATTGTCCATCCACCCTCTGTTTTTTCCATTTCGTTCCAGCTTTCTTTTAGTGCTGTACTTTCAATAATATACGGTTTGTCAAAAGTGCATAAAAGGTCGGCGTTTCTTCCAGGCGGGCAAAAAAGAAGCCTGTTTACAGGAATAACAGATAGGTTGTTTTCATTTTTTCTGGTTTCTTTTTTTGCCATTATCGGTACGCTTCCTCTGGTTATGCTTTATTTTAACCAGGTATCTTTAATCGGTATTTTCTCGAATTTTCTAATTATTCCCATTATTGGCTTTATTGTTGTTCCCACAGGTTTATTTTCCGTGTTTTTATATCCTGTCAGCAGTGAAGCGGCATCGTGGTTCATGTATATAAGCGGCACAGTGTTGTCTAAGGCTATAAGCCTCGTGAATTATTTTTCCGATCTGCCTTTTGCGGCTGTGAAAACTGTAACCCCATCGTATTTTGAAATATGCTGCTACTATATTATGATGTGGGCGGTATTAAACTTAAAAAAGGTGAGGCCTGAAACATCAGAAATTGAAAAAAGTGATTTTACCGGAAAAACTGCCAGGGTTCTTGTAGCGGTTGTTGTGATAGCACTTGTGGGCGATATTTGCTACTGGCTGAACGTAAGATTCCGGAACAAAGATCTTAAGGTTACAGTTATAGATGTGGGGCAGGGGAGTTCCGCTCTCCTGGAATTGCCGCGAGGCTATTGCATTCTTGCAGATGGAGGCGGCTTTTATGACAATTCGGTTTTTGATATGGGTGCAAGAGTGATTGCACCGTTTTTATGGCGCAAAAAGATTAAAACAGTTGATACACTTATTTTATCCCATCCAAACAGTGATCATTTGAACGGACTAATCTATATCGCCCGGCACTTTAATGTGAAAAGTGTATGGATTAATGGTGAAAAAAGGAACACCCTGGGATATAAAAAATTTATAAAGATTATTAAAGAAAAGAACATTGATATGCCCAACTTCAAAGATATGCCACGGACCTGTAAAATAAATGGCGTAACTCTCGAAATTCTCTACCCCAAAAGGGATTTTCTCGATAAGAGAAAAAAAGATAAGTGGCGCGATACTAATAATAATTCCCTGGTAGTAAAGGCGGATTTCGGAAAATATTCTTTCCTTTTACCTGGGGATATAATGAAGAGTGCGGAAAGAGAGCTTGTTTCCATGGTCGGAGAAAACCTGGCAAGCACTGTACTGATTGCACCACACCATGGCAGCGGAACTTCAAGTTCCGGTCTTTTCCTTGATAAAGTTAACCCTGAGTATATTATAATATCATCCGGCTGGAAAAACAGGTTTCGCTTTCCCCACCCATCTGTTTTAAAAAGATATGCCGAACAGGATTGTAAAATATTTCGCACGGATATCGATGGCGCAATTACCATGGCAACCGGTGGACACTCACTGGAAATTATGCCGTATATAACGGGAAGTAAATGATGAAAAAACCGACTGTAAAAGCTCAATTTCGGATAGGAACGGCGTGTATCCTTCTCCTGTTTTGTGGGGGAGCAGCTCTGGCGGAATATTTTTATTTAAAAGATCAGGTTATCAGGTCTGTTTACAACGAGACAGAGATTTATATCGGCATAGTTGATGCAACGCGTACTTACGTGAAGGACATGGCCAGACCTGTGCTTACAAAACTTCTCCCTGCAGGTTCATTCATTCCTGAAGCCATGTCAACTTCTTTTGTCGGGCGGGAAATTATGAGCAGATTTCAAAATCGCTTTCCTGAATTTCAATACAAAAGGGCTGCCATAAAACCCAGGAATTCGATGAACCAGGCTGATGAGTTCGAAATGGATATGATTAAGTGGTTTTCAGAACATCCTGAATCGAACCAGTGGGCAGGAATGATAGAAAAAAATGAAAGGTTCTATTATGCCCGGATGATGGCAATCCGAGCCGAAACGGACTGTCTTTCCTGCCACGGAACTCCTGATGATGCTCCGAAGACCTTGAGAGATATCTACGGCTCCAAAGGAGGGTATGGCTATAATGCAGGTGATATCGTGGCTGCCGATTCTATATATATACCTGTGGATGTGGCTTTTTCCAGGATCAGGGAAAAAGCATGGTGGGTCTTTATTATTGCAGGCATCTCCCTCATTAGCCTGTTCGGACTATTTTATCTTTTATTTAACAGAACTGTTATTGCTGATCTAAAGGGGGTATTGTCAGATTTAAGAGGAATTTCAGAAAAAGAAACCCAAACGCAGGAAGATAAATCTGCTGAACCTGCCGATGAAATCGAGCAGCTTAAAAAAGCATTTAAGAATGCTGCCATAGACTTGAAACATGCCCACGATAGATTAAAGGCGTCTGAGTCAAAATACAGGCGATTGTTTGAGGCTTCACAGGATACTATTTTTATCTGTAATGTGCAGGCTGAGATGGTTGAAATTAATGAGGCAGGAATTAAACTTTTCGGTTTCCGGGATCGATCAGAGGCGCTTTCAATAGAATCTTTCCATTCGCTTTTCAATGATGCCGGGGAGTGGGTCTCAATATTAAAAGATTTACAGGAAAAAGGTTTTGTGAAGGATTACGAAACTCAGATGAAGGATAGTTCGGGCAATATGATGCAGGTGCTGATTACAGCGAATTTATGGGTGGACGAAAATGGCCGTCAGTGTGGATTTGAAGGAACCATTCGAAATATAACGGAAAAAAGGAAAATAGAAAAACAGCTTTCACAGACGGAAAAACTTGCTTCAATCGGGCAGCTTGCCGCAGGAGTAGCCCATGAAATCAACAATCCCCTTGGGGTTATAATGTGTTATTCGAACCTTATCGAAAAGAGTTCAAAGCCGGAGACACAGATGCTCAAGGATATAAATATAATAAAAAAGCACACCGTGCAATGTAAATCGATTGTTGAGTCGCTTTTAAATTTTGCACGGATTTCAGAGCCGAAAAAAGAGAAAACAGATATACACGAATGTATTGAAGAGATATTATCCATGCTCAAGAGGGAGATCCTAAAAGAAAAAATAACGGTGATTCGTGAGTTTGCCGGCGATATCCCATTTGTCATCATGGATATCCAGAAGATGAAACAGGTATTTATGAATCTTTTAATGAATGCAATACAGGCCATTGAACAGGAAGGTGAGATAACTGTCAGGACAATCTTCAAGAGAAAAAAAAATGTTGTGGCCATCGAGGTCGAGGATACAGGATGCGGCATTTCTGAAAGTTACATCAATAAAATATTCGACCCTTTCTTTACCACAAAAGCAGCTGAAAAAGGAACAGGTCTTGGACTGGCAATAATATACGGGATTGTAAAGCAGCATGGCGGAGAAATCGAAGTAAAAAGTTCTCAGGGAAATGGGAGCATATTTACGATTCTGCTTCCTGCAAAGTAAAAATATAAGAGGAAAAGAATAGGGTGCAGTTCCTCTAATCTCCCGATAAAATATATGGCTCATCGCGGATTAGTTTTTAAACAGGTGTCAGGTGTCAGGTTTCAGGTTTCGCTCACTTCGTGAGCTTCATTTGCCTGGCGTTGCTCGGCGTCATTGAAAACAACAAATTACAAACAACGACAACTCATGAATCGAACTCGCTCCTGACACCTGAAACCAAAGAGGCTGCCACAAGAAATGCCATAGAGACAATTATGTTAATTGAAGGAGATGAGAGTATCTTCGCCTTTTTGATTAAGACAGCAACAAGGAATTACAATATCAGATGACACTACTCGCTGAAAATATTACTGTCATAAAAAACGGTCAAAGGCCGGTAAAGCCGAAACTGGTCATGTGCAACTTTTTCTCAGACACGGAAAAACTCAGAAGATTTGCTCATGAATATGGTTTTTCCGGTATTGATTTTTCTTTTGACCTGAAACAACTCCCCAAAACGCCCGCACAAGAATCAAAATGGGTGAAGGACATATCGGCCCTGGGGCCTCTTGAAGTTCGCTATCACTGTCCATTTGAACGGATAGATCTGGGCCACGATGATCCCGATAAAGTCGAAGAGGCTGAAACCATTTTCCGCCGTATCATTCGCCTTATTTCTAAAGTCGGGGGAAGATATATGACAATCCATATAGGTCTTGGCCATGATTCGACAGAACCCCTTTCATGGGAGACTACTATAGATAATTTAAGGCGTTTGGTTAACTACGGCGGAGCGCTGAGAGTGAGGGTTTGTCTTGAAAATCTGGCCTGGGGGTGGACAAGCAAGCCAAACCTCTTTGAAAAGCTGATTCGCAGAAGTGGGGCCGACGTTACCCTGGATATCGGGCATGCGTATGTATGTGAATCTGTGCAGAGTCAGCAATATGCCGTTGAAGATTTTGTCACACCCCATGAGGATAGGGTTTTTAATGCTCATATTTACCATACTGAAATTCCGGGTCTCGGGCATATTCCACCTAAAAAGAGGGAAGACATTGAAGACCGTCTCACCTTGTTGCAGGGGATCGGTTGTGAATGGTGGGTTATCGAAATAAGGGAAGTTGAAGGGTTATTAAAAACTAAAAAGATCGTGGATGAGTATCTGATACGAGCAAATATTGGCAGTGAAACAAGAATAATAGCATCTTGAAAAAATATATTAATTATCTTCCTGTCACGATAAAATATGTAAAAGGATATTAAATGAAAAGCATCATTATTCTTTTAGACGGTCTTGGTGATCGGTCTTACAAGGCTCTCAATGGCCAAACTCCCCTTCAGGCCGCATTAACTCCAAACCTTGACCGCCTGGCTTACCTGGGAAGTAACGGCATTTTTCATGCATCATTTCCAGGGCAATGTCTGCCCAGCGAAACTGCTCATTACCTGCTATTTGGCTACGATCTCATAAAATTTCCAGGCAGGGGCCTTTTAGAGGCAGTAGGAGAGGGTGTGACATTTGGTGACAAAGATGTGCTATGTCTAGCTCATCTTTCGGGTGTGAGTTGGCAAGATGGTGTGCCGATCCTTACCCATGGACGTGATGATATTGAAGGAAACACAAAAGAGATTGGACTGTTGCTTGCCTCTATCACTCCCTTTGAAGCGCACGGTGTCAGTTTTCGACTCCAGCAGACCCGCCGCAATGATGCCATCCTGATCCTGAGCGGCAGGACTTCTCCCCATGTGTCGGATTCTGATCCAATAATTAAAGGTCGGACAGTAGCTTGCATCAGGCCCATTTCCAACAGCCCGGAACCGGAGAGAGCAAAGCAGACAGCTACGGCATTAAACGACTATCTGACTTACTGTCACAGGGTGCTGTCCAACCACGAAATTAACATCTTGCGTGGCAGCAGAAATATCCCCCAGGCCAACTTCCTGGTTACCCAACGCTGTGGCCGAAGAATTGTACAGGAGCCCTTTAATCAACGTTGGGGCATGTCTGGAGCCATTATTGCATCAGGATCTGTTTACGCCGGTCTGGCCCATGAACTGGGTTTTGGGTTTGTCCCGATAAAAGACAGTGATAACCCAGGTGAAGATCTGAGAGGACGTATCCGAATAGCCCTTGCCGACATAGATCATGATTTTATCCATATACATACTAAGGTTCCGGATGAGGCAGCGCACTCCGGAGATCCCAAACAGAAGGAAGCCGTAATCGCTGTCCTGGATCAGGGCTTAGATGAGCTGATAAAAGCAGTGGAAACAAGGGATGATTTGCTGGTTGCAGTAACCGCAGACCATTCCACGCCGAGCATATCGAACCTGATTCACTCAGGTGAGCCTGTTCCTTTTACCATTATCGGTCCAACCATAAGGCGCGATGAGGTTGATTCATTTGATGAAGTGAGTGCAGCAGCGGGTTGTCTGGGCCTTCTCAGGGGAAAAGAATTGATGCTCATGATTCTTAATTGTTCCGATCGGTCTGCATTGCTTGGACACCGCCTGGGCGGTAAAGAAAGGCCTTACTTTCCTGACGATTATGAGCCCTTTAAACTAACGGATTGATTTTTCAGCGGTAATATAACCCTACAACGACATTTATCGCTAAACATAATACGTCCTTTTAACTTGTTTGTTTGCCTATCACGTGAGTGTTCCGGGTTACGAGTTGCGTGTTGCGAGTTGTTGATCGGAAATAAGCCCTTTTTTTATAACCTGTAACCCGCAACCCTATCGCATGACACAAAAAGAAGCTGTTGCTAAATAAAGCTGGTAAGTTGCGTTGTAGGGATAAATACATTTCAAAGTCCTTTTATCAACGATGGTCAAATCTCAATTAAAAATATCAACACGGGCTATACAATATCTTAATAAAAAAGGTATAAATTTTAAAGTCGTAGAATACGAGCACCATGAGAAAGGAGCTGAATTTGCGGCCAGGGCAATCGGATTTCCCCTGGAAAAAACCATCAAGACACTGGTTGTTGATCTGGGAAATAGAAAATACAGTTTTGCTCTTATGCCGGGTGATAAGCAACTCGCGTTAAAACAGCTTGCAAGAGCATGCAACGTCAAAAGGGCTGCTATGGTAGATACGGCCACTGCGGAAAGATTGACCGGCTATTTAGTTGGCGGTATCAGCCCCTTTGGTACGAAACAGAAACTGCGGGCTGTAATTGAAGAAAGTTTGCTGAAATTCGACAATGTGGCTATCAACGCAGGTCAAAGGGGAGTTATGTTGATAATGACACCTGGGGATATCGTTAAGGCGCTTGACAGTGATGTTGCTCGGATCGTCCAGAAATAGATTGCAGGTTAAGAGTATGGGGGATAGATTAAAATCATAGTGAAAGCATTATTGATGGGAGCACTATTTCTTCAAACTATTATTTGTTTGAATGTTTTCTTTTATCATAAATGACAACGAAGATAATTCCCATTAAAGCGATAATACCAAGAATAGTATATATGGTCAGCATTATTGATTCTCCTATTTCAGTATCATCCCTAAAAGAAGAAATAGAGCGGAAACAACGCTTCCTATAACAATACTTAACAAATCTATTTCCTTTTTGAAAATAGGGATGGCAATCACCGAGATTAGTATAGCTTTACTTAAATCATAGCAATATTTTGAAAGATCGTTTCTGTTTCGATCAAATATATTCATATGACATATTTTAACAATTTTATTCAATTAGTCAATAAAAATAAACATTTCCAGAAAGCAATTTATCGCGGCATTTCGAAACTGGATTATATATCAGGTGCGATTCGCAGATATTAAAGTCGGTTACTGAAATGTCAAACGGATTGGATAGCGCAAAATCTATGTACAAACCAACCGTCAGTAAATTTACAGGAAAGGAGAATTAAATGGTAAAAGAGGTAGACGCAAGGGGGCTTGCATGTCCCGCTCCTGTATTGCAGACAAAGAATGCAATAGAAGAGGAAAACTTAAACATCATCGAAGTCATTGTAGATAACGAAGCATCCAGGCAGAACGTTAGCCGCTTTCTTAAATCCCAGGGTTTTGAAGTTTCAGTGCAGGAGAGGGAAGGGGATTTTCATGTCACAGGCAGGCGTGAAGGCGGAGTTGAGCCTGATGGCTTAGCGGCTGAAAAACAGGATGCTGAAAAGAAGAAAATCATGGTCATGGTTGCAAATAATTGCATGGGCCATGGGGATGATGAGCTCGGCTCAAAGCTTATGGTGAGCTTTTTAAAAACCATAAAGGAAATGGGTGATGAATTGTGGCGTCTGGTTTTTGTGAACAACGGTGTTAAACTTGCCATTAAAGATTCCGAGGTGCTGCCGATTCTGAAAGAGTATGAAAAAGACGGGCTCCACATTCTGGTCTG
>JAUWMJ010000110.1 GCA_030613225.1 Desulfobacterales bacterium | reverse complement strand
ATTACGATCCGGAACCATCATAACTTCTTTTTCATCCAGGCTGTTTACAACGTCAATTGAGTTTGCAGATGTGCAGCAAATGGTGGAGATTGCCTTTACAGATGCGCTTGAATTTACATAGGTAACAACCGGCATTGGGGGCAGCTTGTCCAGCGTTGCTTTAAGTTGCCCGGGTGTTACCATATCGGCCATGGGGCATCCTGCGTCTTTTACGGGAAGAAGTACCGTCTTGTCCGGTGACAAGATCGAGGCTGTTTCAGCCATAAAATGCACGCCGCAAAACAGAATAACTTTTGCGTCAGTTTGGGCCGCCTTGATGCTAAGTTCCAGAGAATCACCACAAAGATCTGCCAGATCCTGTATTTCCGGCGGCTGGTAGTTATGCGCAAGCATAATCGCTTTTTTTTCTTTAAGTAAATGTCTTATTTTTTCTTTCATCTTTTTCATATCACCTGAATTTTAAACGAGTCGGAGGCTTTCATATGCAAGGCATCTAAGGGCGACGCCATAGTGTACTATTGCGAGCCCTTAGTAACACAGCAGATGGAAGCCTCCGGCTCGTTATTCATCCATCATTATAACATCCGTCCCATCTGGTACAATAAAACTAAACAGCGACTTATCCATATTGAGATTAAACTTTGAATTAATCAGCTCAATTATGGTTTCATCATCATATTCGTTTAGTGTAATAATTTTTTTTATTTTAAATGTTATTTTTGAAATTGCTAAATAGATTTTAGTTATACCTACAGTTTGCTCTTTTGGCAAAAGCTTTATAACGTAGTCATGATCACTTTTATCTTTTTCAAAAGAAACCTTAAATTGTTCACGAATCAGCTTCATGTCGGACAAAAAGCCTGCACCCTTACCGTCTCCGAAAAAAGAAGGAGCCCTACCAATCATCACCTGGTTGTCATCAGGCTTATAAACCCATAATTTTTTGCCGTCCGTTATGATCGTTTGCCTGTCCGGTTTATCATACTCCCATCTCATCATACCCGGACGTTTGACAAATATCCTGCCTGAAGCAACATCCGAGATGTCCATTGCCTTTATCGTTGACTCCTGAACAAAATACGCTGAAAAATCGGGAACGTCATATCTTTTTTCAACCTTATCCATGATTTCGCTTAGGGACAGCATCTTCTCGCTTGCAATTGGCGTTGTGCCGGAAACTACAAAAGCACAAAAAAGAAATAAAATTATCTTGAACTTCATTGTAAAACTCCACCTTGGTTAAAAAAACAGGTACAATGTTTCAATACGTTATTACAATCAGTTTGTAAATAGTATCCCACAGTAATTTTGCCTGCACCGGAGAAAAACATCTTGGATAATATAATCAAAGATATTCAGCTTGTCAAAAGACTGTTAAAATGTTACAAATCAGATCTTTATTTACTCTATTAAAAAGATGAGGTGTTGCACATATGTTTAAAGTAATGATCAGAGACAACATGTCCCCTGTTGCAAGGGAAATTCTTGAAGCAACCGGAAAAATCGAAGTTATAGTTGATAATGACAAAACCACAAGCGATCCTGTTGCATTATCTGAAATAATTGGAGATTTCCACGGTATTGCAGTCAGAAGTACGACAAAAATTACCGATCAGGTTTTAAAAAGAGCAAAAAAACTTAAGGTTATCGGCCGCGCCGGCGTGGGAGTCGATAATATTGATATTCCTGCAGCTACGAAAAAGGGAGTTGTTGTAATGAATGCTCCGGGGGGAAACACGGTTACCACAGCGGAACATGCGATATCTCTTATGCTCGCTCTTGCCAGGAATATTCCACAAGGTACGGCATCTCTCAGGGAAGGTAGGTGGGAGAAAAAGAATCTGTCCGGTGTTGAAATCACAGGCAAAACATTAGGAATTATCGGCCTGGGTCATATCGGCAGGGTTGTTGCTGAAAGGGCCAATGGCCTGAAAATGAAGGTTATTGCATCTGACCCCTTTGTGACTGACGAAGCAGCGGCCGCACTCGATGTTGAACTTTTACCTGTTGATGACCTCCTTGCCTGTTCTGACTTTATTACACTGCATGTGCCAAGATTGAAAGAAACTGCAAACATGATAAACAAAGCAGCCATAAAAAGAATGAAACCGGGCGTACGAATTATTAACGCTTCACGAGGAGAAGTTGTTAACCTTGATGATCTTTATGACGGGCTGACAAGCGGTCATGTTGCAGGAGCTGCCCTTGATGTTTTCCCTGTTGAGCCCCCGGATCCTTCTCTTTCTATCCTTAAGCATCCAAATGTAATTTTTACTCCTCATCTTGGAGCAAGTACAGGAGAGGCCCAGGACAAGGTAGCAGATATGATTGCAAGGCAGATTGCATCGTTTCTGATAGATGACACTATAATGCATGCCGTCAACTTTCCTTCGGTATCTAGGGAAATTATGGCTCAGATCCGTCCTCATCTTAATCTTGCTGAAAAAATGGGTTCATTAATAGGGCAACTTGTACGCAAAATACATGACATAACAATTACTTACACTGGAAACACGGCAGCCTTTGATACCAGGCCACTAACTCATGCGGTTTTAAAGGGACTCCTCGGCTCCTATACCGACAAGCCGGTGAATTACGTAAGCGCACCCACCCTTGCCGATGCAAAAGGAATAACCGTCAAAGAGACTGTAAGCCGGGAAAAGGATGATTTTGCAAATCTGATCAAGGTAAGGCTGGATGGCCACCAGGAAGGCTTTGACGAAATCTGGGGAACGATTTTCAGTAAAAAATATCCGAGAATTGTGCGTATCGGTAAAATATATTTGGATGCAATTCCTGAAGGATCGATGATTATTATTCAAAACATAGACAAACCTGGGGTTATAGGTAATGTTGGTACAACTCTGGGAGAAAACGGTTTGAATATCGGCAGGTTCCAGCTTGGAAGATTCAAAGACCGAGCCTTATGTATGGTAAATATTGACACACCTGCGGATGAAAGCGTTTTAGAAAAAATTAAATCCCTGCCCAACATTCTTTCTGCCAGACAGGTACACCTGGACTGATAAACACTAAGAAAAGACTAAAATTTAAGCCGGTTATATCTTTTTAAAAAAAGTCTCTGTCCGTTATATCTTTCCATTTCATCATGCCCTGTTTTTATTGACACGCTGCGCGCTTTGCGTTATAATGCAGATCATTAATCATTAAATGAAGATTCATAATGAAAGACGATTCCCCAATAAATCCTCCTTCGATGAATCTGGCTTTGTGGCTAACCGTCGTTGCAATAGTTATGGGCGTGGTGATGCCGTCCATATATGAGGAACCCAAAACTGCTCTGGTTGCAGCAAAAGAACCTGAGATCGGTCAGCCTGAAATTTCTGCTTCTTTGCAAAAAAAGCTGCTATCAGTCAAACCTGATCAAATCCTACCCATTATCAGCTTGAATTTAGCGGAGCGCCTCTTTCAGCCCATAGTTCTTAAGGCGGCAAATCGCTATAAGGTTGACCCTGCAATGGTCATGGCTATCATTATGGCTGAGTCCAGCTATAATCCCAAAGCAATTTCTAAAAAAGGCGCGAAAGGTCTTATGCAACTGATGCCGACAACCGCCAGATCACTTGGTGTAAAGGACAGCTTCAACCCTGAACACAACATAAATGCCGGTGTCCGGTATTTCAAGAAGCTCTTAAACCAGTTTGACGGTGATATTGAGCTGGCACTCGCAGCTTATAATGCAGGTAGTAGAAAAGTAAGAGAGCACTCCGGAATCCCACCTTTCAGGGCAACAAAGTACTATATTAAAAAGGTTATTAAGTATTACCGATATTATAAACTCCAAATGGATAGCAGCCGATTGTATTCATAACGCTTCTGTAACTCAGGTTGAGAGGTTCAGGGTTCACCGTTCAAGGTTGGGTGTATCGCTGGGGGCATGGTGAGCTCAGACAACTCATAGTTTATCACTTTAGCAGCTATCAACTCATCTGTTTAACCCTGAACCCTGTACCTCGGAGCTTTGAACCCAAGCAGTAAACAATCTTCCATACTTTCCCGCGTGGCCACTATATACTGTATTGTTTTTCCCTTGACACACAATATGCATTATCCTATTGGTTTCTATAACCGTTCACGGGTTCAAAGGTTCAGGGGTTGTCGGTTCTTAACACAAATCTGAATCCTATGGGGAATTAGTACTCTCTGACTGGTAATTGAGGCATGGCTGTGGATCAACAATGCATAACGAAATCTGAGTTTCAGGATGTTTATGATTATACCGGACGTACCCGAGCCGCAATTCGTAGTTTCATAAAGTGCCTACTGCCCTATGAGCAAGGTCGACAAAAAAGCAACCCTGAACCTCTGAACTCTGAACCTGTGAACCAATAAATAAAAGGAGAGAAAACCATGACTGATGATTATATTAACGAAATAAATGAAACGGCCGACGAAGATTATTTGGATGAACGCGAGCGCCATATATGGGACAGAAAGAAAACATCTCCGATACCCCTTGTTTTGCTGGGCCTTGGTTTTTTTGTCATGATTTTTTTGTTTATAGTTTTTCTTTCAAAGACTGCCGATATTGCAAGTAAAACAACAATCGTAAACATAGAAAAAAGACTGGCGCTTCTTGAAGAAAGACTTGGCAAGATAGATGAAATCGATGAGAAACTTATACTTCTTGATACGCAGGGAAAAAAAATTGAATTGTTTGTTGACAGGTTTGACAGGTTTGAAACGTCAATGTCGTTGAAAATGGATATCATCAACAATGAACTTTATACGTCGAAAAAAAGGGGTAAGAAAGCTGCTGAAAGTAAAAAACCTGAACAAAAAAAGATTGTAAAAAAGATAACGCATCTTACCTATCATGAGGTCAAGGCCAAGGAAACACTATATCAGATAAGCCGTCGTTATGGGTTATCTGTGGATGATTTGCGTAAATTAAACAGACTTACTCCTGAGACTGTTATTCATCCCGGCCAGAAACTTATTGTGGCGCCGGTAGAAAACAGGTAAAACAAACGGTAAGCGTTCACTGGTTCAAAGGTTCAGGGGTTCAAGGTTGCATTCTTGTCCCCGGACTCCACTTTGGAGGCGTACTTATGTGAGTAACGCCCGGCTTCGCTTGAAAGCTTCAGACTTCGCTTTAAAGCTTCGCCTTGACAAGACGCCGAGACAGGCCCGGCTTTGTCATTCCCAATCTGAAAATTGGCGGCGCATTGGCAATTATGTGGCAAACCAGCATTTTTTACGAGAACTTCGGGTCTTTACTTTTGTCCTTGTTCCTAACCTTGAACGTTGAACCCTGAACCTGTGAACGGTTACAACAAACATATACCTATTTTCCTGCCATCCGGAAATTTTTCGCCTCATTAGCAGCTTTTTCTTCTATCACGCTGCTTTCGACGATCTTTTTTATATGAAAGCGAAACAAAGACACCATCCCTTACGCTCTTTCGCCGATCCTGTACGTTTTTTCGCTGATCTCTGCGAAACAGCTTTGTACGTGAGCGCAAAGCAATTTTTTCTTCCGGCGGGTCTTTTTTAATAAAAGGCATGCCGCCAATTGTGATATCCACAATATTTACCTCCTGTTTTACTAATCGGCCATACTGGGTTAAAACTTTAGGCTCTTTTTAAAATAAATATTATGTATCACGCCCATTCGGAACAAAAAGGTCGCACAATTTCCGTCCTGTAAGCGTTCACAGGTGCTGCAGATGTGCGTGATCAGGGCGGCCAGCTATAGTCTGATGCTGGTTGCCCTGATCGCGTGCAGATGTGGTGCCTGTGAACGCTTACAATATTTTTTTGTTGCCGAAACTCATATTACTGTTATTATATTGATATCCTAAAACCTTTTTGCTATTAAAGGATTTAAGAAATTTATCCATTTTTCTTTGTTGCACCTAATTAAAAGGAGTTGATATGAAATCAGGAATCAAGCTCGCAATTATTCTTGCTGTAATTTTACTCTTTAGCGGATGTACCTATGTCCATACTATAACCCCATACGACCAAAACCTTGACAAAACCGAACTGGGTTCCAAAGTGGGGGTTGCCTCAGCTTATAGCCTGTTCTGGCTGGTTGCCTGGGGAGATGCCAGCTATGCGGCAGCAGCAAAAAACGGAAATATTAAAATTCTGAGACATGCGGATCAGGAAACAACCGTGATATTGTCGGGAATATATGCCCGGTGGCGGGTTATTGTTTATGGGGATTGATCAGGCAGGGGAATGAAAAAATGTCTATTAAAATAAAAATGATTGTTGCCTCTTTTCTTTTATTCATCCCTTTGCTTAGCGGATGCAGTCCTTTAAAAGGCATGGTCTTTACACACATTAGAGTACCATACACACTGGATCTTAATAATACACCTGTAACAAATATTCATGCAGATGGAATTGTTTTCCATGTAGCAGAACCTGTGACAGGTTATAATTTTTATATTGAATTAAACTCCAATGCCCTGGGGGATGTTGCAAAGAAACACGGACTAAGTAAAGTATATTTTGCCGATCTTGAGACTTTTTCGATTCTCAGTATATGGAAACATGAAAAATTGCATATCTATGGAGAAAAAAATCACTTTTCTGAAAAAGAAAACTCCGGTAAAAAAGGAGGAGAAAATGAAAAATAAGTTGTGGATAGGTTTGGCCCTCTTATTTATTATATCAGGTCCTGTCCATATTGTCTCATGTGCCGGAAAGACAATTGAGCCGGATCCTTCTTTAAGCCATGTGGATGAAGATGAGGGCGCAAGACTGGTAGAGGAAGAGGCAAGACTTGCCGAAATAAAAAGACAGGAAGAACTTGAACGGCAGCGAGTCCTTGAGGAAGAGCGTCTGAGTGAAGCATCGGCAGAAGTAGAGCGTGAGATGGCGGCTGCCATGAACATGTTTGTAAATGAAGATATCTATTTTAGCAAAGGAAGTTATTCTCTCTTTTCAGCAGCACAGGAAGTGTTAAAGAAAAAAGCCAGGTGGCTAAAAAAGAATCCCGAAATTTCGGTAATCATTCAAGGGCATACAGATGTGCCGGGTACTGCAGAGTATAACCTTGCCTTTGGCGCAAGGCGCGGGGGAGAAGTAAAAAGCTTTTTGATAAAGATGGGTATTTTACCGTCAAGGCTTACAGTTGTCAGCTATGGGAAAGAATGTCCCTTATATAAGGGTCGTAGCGAAGAATCCAGAAGAAAAAACAGACGAGTGCATTTTGTTATTGAATAATGGAAGAGAAAATTATCTTCTTATCTGAAGATTATAAAATAGAAGGCCTCCTAGATAAACAATCCGAAGATAACGGTGTTGTAATAACCCATCCGCATCCCCTTTATGGCGGGGATATGAATAATTTCATTGTTGATCTGATTGCACGGGCCTATCAAAAAAAGGATTTTACCACATTAAAATTCAATTTTCGCGGTACCGCGAATAGCCAGGGCAGTTATGATAATGGATCGGGTGAGCAGGAAGATGTACGTGCTGCACTTTCAACCCTCAAACAAATGGGAATAAAAAATTTAGATCTGGCAGGCTACTCTTTTGGCGCCTGGGTCAATGCACTTGCAATCAGTAAGAGCAATTTTGTTGAGAATATGGTAATGGTCTCGCCTCCTGTCGGGTTTGTCGATTTTAGCCCTGTAAATTCAATTCCCTGCCTTAAGTTAGTGGTAACCGGCAGTATTGATGATATTGCACCTGCTGATCGAATTAAATCCATGTACCCTGCGTGGAATCCAAAAGCTCATCTCGAAATCATAAATGGTGCCGACCATTTCTATTCAGGATGTTTGGACGAGCTTGAATCGGTTTTATCTTCCAATATTTAACGTCTACAGCTTATCTTTATTCATGAAGCAGATTGAGGGTTTGAAGGGCGATTTGTTTTTCCTCGTTTGTGGGAATAACCAGTATTTTCACTCGACTGTCGTTGTGCTGTATCTCTCTTTCGGCGAGATTCCCGGCAACATTCTTCTCCGTATCCATCACAATTCCCAACCCTTCCAATCCCCGGCAGACCATCTCTCTGATTCCCGGTGAGTTCTCACCGATACCGGCGGTAAATACAACGGCATCGATGCCGCCCATGGCAAAAGCGTATGCCCCGATATATTTTTTAATCCGATAAGCAAAAACGTTAAGGGCTGTAACGGCCTGCTGATTACCACTTTCCTCGGCTTTTAAAATATCACGCAAATCGCTGCTGCCGATCCCTGCAAGACCCAAAAGGCCACTTTGTTTATTCAACAGGTCGTTAATCTGTCGAGGATCAAGCTTTTTAT
>JAUWMJ010000049.1 GCA_030613225.1 Desulfobacterales bacterium | reverse complement strand
TGATTCCCAAACCCGTTCTGTCCGCCGCAGTCCGGACATTCCCATGTTATTCCATTACATGACATCCCCCATACATTTTCATACATACAAGCCTGACAAATAGAAAAGCCGCACCTGCATGTCCAGCAGAAAGGAAATATTTCCCCGCAGCAGTGGCAGAGATATTTTCTATTTTTTCTGTACTTTCTTCTGTATGCTGTTTTAACTTTTGAGACCGACAAGATTAGACTATCCTATACGATAGGTTGACATATTTAGTGAAAACAGGTTATCAAAATAAACAAATTTTCACAACAGACGAAAATTGATCAAAAAAATCTTTTTATCACGAAAGCACGAAAGCACGAAAGTACGAAAACACGAAAAAGATATTATACAAATTAATATTGGTTTTAATTTCGTGCTTTCCTAATTTCGTGTTTTCGTGATTAGTTTTTTTATATTTTTTAATACGAGAGAAAAATTTAAATGGAAAATGAAAAAACAATATATATGATAGACGGAAGCGCTTATATTTACCGTGCCTATCATGCTGTCCGGGGACTTTCTAATTCAAAAGGACTTCCAACTAATGCGGTATTCGGATTTACGCGTATGATCTTAAAACTGATTGAAGACCGCTCCCCTGAATATATCGGGATCTTTTTCGATTCAAAGGGCCCGACATTCAGGCATAAAATCTATAAAGAATATAAAGCGAACCGGCCACCCATGCCGGAAGATTTGTCGGTTCAAATTCCTTATATAAAGGAAGTAACTACAGGGTTCAATCTTCCTGTAATTGAAATGCCCGGTTTTGAGGCTGATGATTTAATTGGAACCTGTGCTAATATGGCTGAAAAAAACGGGTTTTCAGTGATCATGGTAACAGGTGATAAAGATTTCATGCAGCTTGTAACAGAGAAATCGATTATCTGGGATCCAATGAAGAATAAGACCATTGATGAAAAAAGCATCAGGGAAGTAAATGGGGTTGAACCCTGCATGATGATTGATGTCATGGGACTTTCCGGCGATACAGCGGATAATATCCCCGGCGTACCCGGAATCGGCCCCAAAACCGCACTTTCATTGATCAAAACCTTTGGGAGCATGAAGAATCTTTATGAAAAGGTCGATACAATAACAAAGAAAAAACAACATGAAAACCTGGTAAAATACAGGGAACAGGCATTCTTGAGCCGTGAGCTTGTTACAATAAATACCTCTGTGCCGCTGGAATTTAACCCACAGGAATTTGAAATCAAAGAGCCGGATAATGCTAAACTGTCAAAGCTGTTCAAAGACCTGGAATTCAGACAGTTGCAACAAGCATTTCCTGCAAAGGCCGATTTAAGCAAAAAGGATTACCGATTAGTTCACAGCATCGAAGAACTTTCAGATCTTGTTTCCAGGCTGAAAACAGCACAGGTTTTCGCCATTGATACCGAAACAACCTCTAAAAATCCTATGAAAGCAAATCTTGTAGGATTATCATTTTCCATGAAAGCCGATGAAGCTTTTTATATTCCATGCGCCCATGATTACCCGGATATGCCTGAGCAGCTTGCACTTAAAGATGTTATAGATCTTTTGAAACCGGTGCTTGAAAATCCGGATATTAAAAAGATCGGCCAGAATATAAAATATGACTGGATAGTTCTTGACCGTCACGGAATAAATCTGGAGGGTGTTGTTTTTGATACAATGGTGGCATCTTATCTGATTAACCCGTCAAAAAGGGCTCACAACCTGGATCAGATCGCCCTTGATTTTCTGGATCATAGAACAATTACATACAAGGAAGTTGTCGGGAAGGGTAAAAATGCTTCCGGTTTTGCACAGGTTCCTATAGAAAAAGCCTATCCCTATGCATGTGAAGATGCTGATATTACTCTTATGGCCTACCATGTTTTAGGCCCTGAGTTAAACAAGGCGGGTCTGACGGAACTTTTCGAAAAAGTTGAAATGCCCCTTGTGCCTGTTTTGATGAGAATGGAGATGAACGGGATATGTGTTAATAAAGATAAGCTTCACAGCCTGTCAAAGACATTTGAAATACAGCTCGGGACGCTTGAAAAAAGCATATATGAAGTTGCAGGGGAAAGATTCAATATAAAATCCACCCAGCAGCTCGGGCATATTCTTTTTGATAAGCTTAAACTGCCGCCCGGAAAGAAGACTAAAAAAAAGACAGGCTTTTCCACAGACGTTGATGTTTTGACCGAACTTGCCGTAAATAATGAGCTTCCCGCACTGATACTTAAACACAGAACTCTGGCCAAACTGAAATCAACTTATACGGATGCGCTGCTTGATCTGGTACACCCGGAGACAGGCCGCATCCATACTTCCTTTAATCAGACTGTTACCGCTACAGGACGCCTGAGCAGCTCAGATCCTAATCTCCAGAATATTCCTGTCCGAACTGATGAGGGAAGAGAAATCCGCAGGGCGTTTGTACCTAAAAGGAAATGGCATCTTGTTTCTGCAGATTATTCCCAGGTAGAGCTTAGAATACTTGCCCACTGTTCCGGCGATCAAATCCTGATCAAGGCGTTTATGGAAGATGAAGATATCCACATGCGGACAGCAGCAGAGGTGTTTCAGGTTTTCCCGTCATTTATTACAAAGGAACTCAGGCAGCAGGCCAAAGCGATAAATTTTGGAATCATATACGGCATGAGCCCCTTCGGCCTTTCAAAGCAGCTTGATATAAGCCGGAAGATGGCTAAAACATACATCGACAACTACTTTGCAAGGTATAAGGGCGTCAAAAAATTTATAGACAGTACCATCGAGGAAGCCATAAAAACAAAACAGACAAGTACTTTGCTCGGCCGAATCCGGCTCCTGCCGGACATAAACAGTCCAAACAGAAACATTCGCCAGTTTGCCGAGCGAACAGCCATAAACACCCCGATTCAGGGCTCTGCGGCCGACCTGATTAAAGTTGCAATGATAAAAGTGGACAAAGCATTTAAGGAAAAAAAATTAAACTCAGCAATGCTTTTGTCTGTGCACGATGAACTTATTTTCGAAGTACCATCCGACGAACTCAATATTGTAAAAAACCTTGTAAAAGAAATTATGGAAGGAGTCTGGGAGCTTAAAGTTCCCCTTAAGGTAAACGTAGAATGTGGGGAAAACTGGGCAGAAGCGCATTAGTTTCTTATTTGCAAAATTTGTGCTTTTTTTGGCATAAAAAATAATTGCTATACTTCCTCTATCTTGAAAAATTGAATATTTTCTATTGAATATTGAAAATTGAATGAAATCCATCAATTTATATAAGAAAGATAGAGCGACACGCGGCGCAAGCGCCTGCGCTGCGCGAGCGATTCAATAAATATTCAATCTTCAATAATCAATATTCAATCAGGTTCCGGCTTGTCCGGGTTGGGGAAAAGATGTAAACAAATGAAACAAAGAATTTGCAAAACAATAACAGTATTTCTTTTCATTATGGCCGGGTTTGTTTTTTTCACGACTCCTGTACCGGGCAAAGCAACATCCGGGCAAAATATTTGCACGGCTTATAATATCTGGTTCGAAAAGCCTGAAAGGATATGGTCAATCAATTATAAAAAAGGCGCCATCATACCCGCCGGTACACTGGTACGTGATGTCGAGATAATAACAACCAACCGTCGGCACAAAGCGATTATTTTTATCACGGTCAAAGAAAATAAGGCTTTTTGTATTTTCTGGCAAAAAAAGTACCATCCCGGGAAAACAATACAGCAGTTCAAAAAAAACTTATTTACAACAAAGCAATTCGATGAGTTGACCTCCGGAATGAGTAAAGACGAAATTGCCGCCATCAAAAAAGGAGAAGTTGTTAAAGGAATGAATAAAAAGGCGGTTTTAGTGTGTTATGGTCCTCCACCTGAGCATGCAACGTTCAGACAGGAACATAATGTCTGGACATACTGGACGAGCAAGTTCATCCGGAAAAAAGTTTTTTTTGATGATGACGGCAGGGTCAGCGGTTATAAGTTGGGCATGTAGAGGCAGAAGCGCTAAGATATGGTTTGGTAAGACTTCGATAAATGGAACAAAAGTTGAAAAACTCTGTTGAAGATTAAAAACCAATCACGAAAGCCCGAAAAGACCCCGGTACGATCTACCAGACCTACGGGGCAGGCGAAAACACGAAAAAAGAATTAGGGGGAAAGGATATTTCGTGCTTTCCTCCTTTCGTGTTTTCGTGATAAAATATAAAATCAGACATAATTCTACAGTACAAAAGCATTAAGGCCAAATTTCCAATTTCTAGTTTCAACGTTCCTTGAACGCTTATATTTTACACTATGAACGCTGATGAAAAATGCAGATTGCTCGCTGAAAGAATCGAGAAGATCCTCAAGGAAGGGATACATCTAAACAGCGACGTAATGCACTTTATCGATTCGACATTTTCAAGCCCCTGCATAAATGAGCTTGAAAAAATAATTGTTGATAATTCCGACTGTGAAAGAGATTCTTTAATAGAGCTTATTTTTTTTCCTGATGAAGAGATTCAGGCCAGGCTGGAAGATCTCCTGGAAAGCCATAATTATTGCAGAGAAGATGAAAAAAAGGTTTTGGATTATCTTTCCTCCGGGCACATTGAATCGACAATACATTTCCCTGACAATAAAGGCGCTCTTAGTGTAAAAATGCCATATGAGGCAGCAGGTCGATTCTTAACCCGGCTGAATATTAACAGGAATATTGATGAAAAGATATCTGCTGCAATCGACACAGGTGTTTCCGAAAAACTGAAAATTTCTGTTAAGGTCAAACTTAGAAATACAGTTAATGAAATTGCTGAAAATAAGATCTTTTTTTTATGTGATTTTTTTGAAAAAATGGAAGATGAAAGCGGCGATTTTCTTGAATGCCTTGATTTTATACTATCCTTTTTAGATGAAGCCGAAAATATTTCGAACTTATTTAGCGCGCTTATGGATAAGAAAAGATTTTATTTTAAAAATTTGCAAAGGGCTGAAAAATTCAGGCAACAGCTTGAAAAAGCCAACATGGAAACAATGATTCTTAAAGGTGTCAAAGCGCCGTATATCAGCATAGAAGATGAAAAAAGAAAGATGGAATTAATAGACAAAATCAGTTTATCGGTTTTTGGAAGGACTGAATATTTTGACATGCCTATCCGGATAACTCAAGTGCGGCGGCCTTGGTGATCAAATTTTATTACGGATTTCAATATGTTGTGACTTTCATAGCAGGTTTTTATCATTTTGAAGTAACTTACTGAAAAACCAGCAAGTTTTCCTGTTTCCCCTGAGGCAACCGGATAGGCATGTATTTTGAAAAGGCTCACCAGTGTATGATCGGGGTGATCCCGGTGACAAGCGGGACGACCCCTTGAACCCCATTCAGTTTCGAGGGGTCGGAAAATTATATAACATTATAAAATAATTTGATTTTCATTATTTTCGATTGTATAAACAATAGATGCAAAACCGGTAGACACCATATGTTGCGAACAGTTTCGTTACCGTACACAATCTGGGTTTTTTGGCTTCTCCGCCCCAAGAAAGCAACTTCTTATCATTATTTCATTTAATTCCGATGATTGTGTGTGTGGGTGATGTCCAACTATTATTTGTTTTTAGAAATGGATTAACACAGATTATCACTGGTTTATTAAATTAAATATGTCACGCAAGGGCGCGGTGGCTGTTTAGAAAGGCTGGGAGTTTAAAAATGCACTCAACAATTAAATATTTCATTGTATTAATTACGGTTTCAATATTTTGTTTTACTGGATGTCAGACCTCAGTTTGGGCCAAGACCAAAAAAGACTCCAAACTGTTAAGAGTGGAAGGTAAAGGGTGTTTTGTCTATGGTGACAATGACACGCCTGCCTCGGCAAAAGAAAAAGCTTTTATACTTGCAAAGCGGAATACAATTGAGAGTCACAAAACATTTATCAGCTCATCAAGTAAGATCGACAGTTTCGAGTTGAAAGAGGACCTCGTTAATACCTTGGCGGCCGGCTACTTATATAAAATCAAGATCCTTGATATTTCGGAGACGGGCCGGAAAATTTGTGTACAAGTTGAAGCATATATAAATTCCGATGAGATTGACGATTTATTGGCTAAAGACGGAAAACTGTCAGCCGAATCAAAAAACTTTAAACTTTACGGAGAATGGGAAGTTTTTAAAGGAAAGCCTTCAATAAGTTCTTTTACAATGGGAAAAAATCATTCAGTAAAATGGAAATATTCCGTACCAAAAATATTGGATGATACTTACGCAGGCTTAGGTTTGTATATCAATCCGATCTCTATGGATGGGAGAAAAGTGCTGATAAGCCTTGAGTCAAAAAATGGATTCCCCATACACATAAGATTTTACTCTTTTACACCGGGGTACAGCAAAGAAGACGATGATGATACTTTCGTTCCTGTGGAAGCGTCAATACGGCTAGTTTTAGGATTTCAGGAAATACTGATTGAACCCTCAAGTCTGCAGATCCCCCAATGGTGGCTCGATGAACAAGGCAATCCTGAAGTTGAGTTTTTTCCTAAGAACGTCCGAATAATTGAATTTGAGGCACAGGTGGATGAAGATATAGGGCCGGTTTCTGATACTATTAAAATAGAATCCGTCTTGCTCAAATAAGTCCGTTGGCTGAGTGAGCTATAGTATCTAATTGAATCCTTACATATGAAATTCATATACGAAAAAAGCGAAAGAGGCTGTAATCGTGTTAACAGGGGTTAGAAAAAGACACAAAATCACCGGTCAGGAATTTATATTTATCCCTATCACTTGCCGGCAGACTGAAAAGCTACATCTGGGGAAAAGACATTCAGACACATGAACTTTCCCGATTTGTTATGAAGCTGCAAGGGAAATGGTGGCCAAAGCAGGTAGTGTGATGGGCATCCACCTCAGGCCCCCATGATCTTGGGCGCCGCAGCTACCTATGCATCTCACAACGCTCGGCGCAGGCGCTTTCGAAATAGTTGTTTGATCCTGGCGGATGATTGGATATCAATTGTTGCTTGATAATCAGAAAAATAAAAGTTAGTTTAATCACATATAACTTACCAATAATAGAAAAATCAGATTTTGTTACGTTTTATCTCAATAAATCGCAGGTTCAGTGATTGATGATCTTTCGGTAATGGTGGTGCCTCTCAAATCACCGTCCCATTTTAATACCTAATATAACGTTTCCAGAATTTTAAAATAATCAAGTATTGGACAAGTCCGCCTGAAATAATCTTGACAAAAATTTGATTTGGCATTTAAATTGGTTGGACAACCAAAAAAATAAGCAGGTGTAATGATGGGTAGGAAGAGTATCGCTCATAAACGAAGGGAACAGATTTTATGGGCTTTATATGAGTGCTTGGCTGAAAACGGTCACGAAAAAGTTACCATAAATACAATCGCAGCCCAGGCCAAATTGTCCCCTGGAATTATCCACTATTATTTTAAAAGCAAAGACGAAATTGTTTCGGTGTTGGCTGAAGCCATCATTGAAAAATATGGCGACATATTCGATTTACGTTTGAGAGAAGCAGGATTGAACGAACAGCCAATCGATATTTTGATCGACTTCCTCGTTGATATCATTTTAGACCATCCCTTAAACCACGCATTCTATAACATGGTACAGATGTCCTTTGAGAGAGAACAGCTTCAAACTGTAATGCAAACAATGCTTGATAGCTATCGCAATAAACTTTCCGAGGCGATAATTAAATCAGGAGCTAATCGTGATAACCCACTGTTAGGTGCGGCATTGCTTGCGGTGACCGAAGGGACTACGTTGCAGGTATTGATGGACCCGGGAGCTTTTAAAAGGGACGATGTCCGTCAAATAATTTCAGCTGCTGTGCAGAATCTATCTAAAGCGGTTTAGGATCGAATACCCTGCATAGAAAAATTATCAGAACCATTTTTTACAAAAAAGGAGGTATCATTTCAATGAAAAAATTAATCAGATTAACAATTGTAGTTATCTTAACTTTTGGGTTAGCAGCTTGTGACTCACAAGACAAAAAAGAAGCAGCCGATGCTCAAGCAACGAAAGAAGTTGTTGCCGCTCCAGAACGTCCCAGTGATGCAGACCTGATGGCTTTTAAAGTGTATCACCACGCAATTTATATGGTTACAACGGCAAAGCAGGCCGGTGGTACTAATAAGTTGTTCCATACCAGAGAATTGCCCACTGAAGGAACCGATCCTGTGGTTACTCCTGCGCTTGATCACATTTACACAAAGGCGGTAATTGATCTGTCTGAAGGACCTGTAATTGTTGAAATGCCTAAAGTAACAGACGGAAGATATTACTCCATTCATACTACCGACCAGGAACATTATACGGTCTATGATGAGATTCATCCTGTTGGGAAGTACGCCCTTGTACGCAAAGGGAAAAATATGGCTGTTCCTGAAGGTGCAACAGTGATTGAATGTCCGGGGGATTACCCGCATCTCTTCATTCGTATCCAGGTTAGAACGCCCGAGGACTTGAAAAATGTTTATCCTCTCCAGGATAAGATAGTCCTTAAGGCGGGAATAAGCAAAGAGTTGACCATTGATAACCCAATACCCCACACCATTAAAACACACGATGTTTATCCGCAGAATAAAGAGATTCTCGCCTCAGCAGTAAAATTTAGCAAAGAAGATTATCTCCGTGTCAGTAAGTACATTGGTGTTAATGCCCCAAGGATAGGCGCGAATGGAAATATTGGAATGTTTGGCCCCATTGACAGCAAAGAGCCGGGGAGTAACGACCCGGAAATTCGTGCCGGTGGAATTGTCGGTCACCTTGGTTTCCCTGTTCATCACGCTTACTACACTCCCAACTTCACCAACTGCAACAACGAAGTGCTTAACGGTGACAAAACGGAAGTGTTCACTATCCCCAACAAACCTGAAGGGGTGGAGCTGTTCTGGTCCTTAACCCGTTACAGTGCTTTAACACGAAATACACTTCCCGGTAAAAATGACATCTTTAACGCATTCAACACCAAACCGGATGCCAAGGGAAATATTACCGTCACATTCAGCGTTAAAGACCCCAAGGACGGCACCTACTGGATGCCGGTGAATGCGGGTGAACCCTATTACTTTGTAATTCGTTATTACAAACCGGATGTAAATAATCTGCCTCAAAAACCTTGCAATTAGGTTTTGGAAAAAATGCAAGATGTCTGTCACATTTTATGTGACAAAAACCTGTATTTTATTATCAAATAAAAAAGAACCGACCGGAATAAATATTAAAATATAATTTTAAATAGTTGTATTAATCTTAATTAGGAGAAAGGTAAAATGAAGCTGACAAAATTCTTTGCATTAGCGTTTCTATGTTTTTTTCTCATGACCACATTTCAGGATGGGCCGCAGGCCAAAAAAACATCTGATGAATATGAATTTAAAGGCGGTTATCCAACCGAAGCGACCATCCAAAAAGCATATGACCAGCTTGATACACAAAGGGCCACCCAGGCTTATTTTGATTTTATGTCCATGGCTTCGCAAAATTCAATTTTCGAAAGCACCATCAATGACTATGGTATGACAAAACCAGGCGATATTGGAATTTTCACCCAACCCGGAGAAGGAAAATCAATTTCAATCGGTTTAACGTATAATACAGAAAGTGTTTATGCGACTGCTTTCACTGATTTGAAAACTGACGGGCCAACTGTGGTTGAGACACCGCCTAATGTATTAGGCATAGTGGACGATGGTTGGATGCGCTTTATTACGGACCTGGGAAATGCGGGTCCCGACAAGGGCAAAGGCGGCAAATACCTTTTATTACCTCCGGGGTACAATGGAGAAGTTCCTGAAGGATATTTTGTATTTGAATGTCCCACGTATCGAAACTGGGTGATGGTGCGCGGTTTTGTTCAAAACACGGGAACAGGAGATGATGCAATCACCTATTATAAAAAGAATTTCAAAATTTACTCTCTATCAACGGGTCCAAGAAAGGATGTAAAATATCTTAGCATATCATTCTTAAAAGCAAACACGACACATCCGCGCGATATTTCCTACTTTAATTTAATAGACAAAATTGTACAATATGAACCCACATCGGCTTTCACCGCCTATGAATTAGGTTTATTAAAGGCAATTGGTATAGAAAAAGGGAAAGAATTTGCTCCGGATAAGCGAATGAAGAAAATGCTGGCAGAAGGTGTTAAAATTGGAGACACCATCGCAAAAGCAAATGCCTATGCACATCGAGAACCAACCGTAAGGATTTATCCGGATCGTAAGTATGAAACCATTTTTCTTGGCGGGAGTCATGAATTTAAAGATGGTGATACGATGCTTCTTGATGCACGTACCCTATTTCACTACGAAGCGATTGTTGTTACGCCGGCCATGGCCAGAAAAATGGTTGGAATCGGTTCTCAGTACTTATGCACTTACCGTGATGCCAAAAATAATTTCCTGATGGGTGACAATAACTATAAAATGCACTTACCGGCCGGTATTCCGGCAAAAGATTTCTGGTCGGTAACGGTCTATCACCCGGATACACGCTCACTCTTGCAAAACGGGCAGCCCAAACCAAGTGTAAGCACCTATGATGAACCCATTTTTAACAAAGACGGTTCTATTGACATTTATTTTGGACCGGAAGCGCCCAAAGGATTTGAAAAAAACTGGGTAAAAACAATTCCCGGCGAAGGTTGGTTTACGTATATCAGATTATATGGGCCGTTGGAGCCATACTTTGACCAGACATGGAAGCCGGATGATATCATTAAAAATAAATTAAAGTAAGTACAAACCTCCAGCTAACCTGTAAGGATAGAGACCGATCCTTTCAAGGTCGGGCTCTATCCATTTGGAAAGTTGCACATAAATGACACTGATTTTGAAAGGAGGAAAATATGAAACTGAGAAGGATGACTATGCTTATTATTGTTTCGATTCTTATGGCTGTTTTACCTCCGCCTGGATCTGTTATCGCAGCACAAACACAAGAGCAAGAACAAGAAGAATCGCAATTACAAGTACAAAACCTAAAAAGTTTATGTAAATTTGATGACGAGCTACAACCGGATTTTCTAGCTCTTTCAGATACCTCATCGGGTGATGATGCGTGGAAAGACCCTTCCATCAAAGTGCAGACCCAAGATCCGGAAGAGCTATGGGACATCGGCGCAGGGCTGCGGGTGAATTACCTTCGCCTTACCGGGGGCATCTCTGGATTTGATGCTGAGACCGGCAATAAGTTCGATATAGATTACAGCGCAGTCGGTATGGATAATTATTCTTCAAGCGTTGCACTTGCCCTGGCCGGGAAATAC
>JAUWMJ010000134.1 GCA_030613225.1 Desulfobacterales bacterium | reverse complement strand
TTTCTCCTTTAACGAACAGGCTTTCAAGTAGAGCTGTTGCATCCTCTTCTTCAGGAAGTATATCAAGGTTCAGAAAGTCTTCTTTTTCACCCCGTCTCATGGCCAGCATCCTGTGGGAAGGAACACCTGCAACCGGTTCATCCCAGTCAAAATAATCCCTGAATTTAGCGCCCTTTTCCTCCATGCCTGAAGCAACCCGGCTTTTAATCATAGCTTTTGTAAAAAAGAGGTTCCTAAGCACGGCCCTGGCTTTGTCATTTTCATTTATAATTTCCGCGATTATGTCTCTAGCTCCTGCCAGGGCATCTTCAACCGACTCAACTCCCTTTTCAGGGTCAATGAAAGATTCCGCTTCTTTGGTCGGGTCCGCACCTTTTTGCTCAAAAATCATCAATGCCAGTGGTTCAAGCCCTTTTTCCTTTGCAATAACAGCCTTTGTCCGCCGTTTCGGCTTATAGGGAAGATAGATATCTTCAAGTACTGCCATGGATTCTGCGGCAAGAACTTTTTCCTGAAGTTCATCAGTCAGGTGACCGTGTTTTTCAAGAGATTTGAGGACTGTCTCTTTCCGTTCCTTCAGTTCATTAAGCTGGTTCAGCCTGTCCCTGACAGCCGTGACAGCGACTTCGTCAAGACTCCCTGTGGCTTCTTTCCTGTAACGCGCAATAAACGGAATTGTCGAACCTTCCGCAAGAAGGGAGGTAACAGCTTGAACCTGATTAATATCCACGTTCTGTTCTTTTGCGATTATTGATATTAATGTTTCGATGGTCATGTTCTCCTGAGTTTAAATAGTCTTAAATATGATAACAGAGAATAAATTAAAGTGTCTAAAGTGCGCTAAAGTGTCTAAAGTGCCTAAAGTTAAGGAATTCTGTCCATTTTATTTTTATTAATCAGATGGCGTGCCGGGGCGTCTTGGCAGGGCGTCTTGTCAGGGCGTAGCGGGGAAGCGTAGCCGGAAGCTGGAAGCGGAGCCTGAAGCCAATCAGGCTTCACCTTTGGTTACGCCGCGACAAGAGGCGAAGACCGGAGCAGAGCGACACCACAACTTTAGTCACTTTATTTCACTTTAAAAATTTATTTTAACCCTTACCGTCTTGACCCTTGCCAGAAACCAGGGTTGCGAAACTTGAGTAACATTTTAATGAAAGGAGATTAAAGATGTCTGCAACGTTGATCAAAGGAACGGAAATAAGAGAGGAAATTCTTGAAGAAATTACTTCAGAGGTGGCCGAAATCAAAGAAAAGCATGGAGTTGTACCCGGCCTGGTGACTATCCTGATTGGTGAAAATCCAGCATCAATGTCTTATGTGACACTTAAGATAAAAACCGCACACAGGGTCGGTTTTACGGAGGTTCAGGACAGTCAGCCGGTTGATATTTCCGAAGAGGATCTTCTGGCACTTATTGACAAGTACAATAATGATGACAGCATTAACGGAATTCTTGTTCAGCTTCCACTTCCTAAACACATTGATGAAAAGAAGATTTTAAATGCAATCGATCCTGACAAGGATGTGGATGGATTTCACCCGGTAAATGTAGGACGGCTTATGATCGGCGGCGATGAAGTAAAATTTCCGCCATGCACCCCTTCCGGTATCCAGGAGATGATCGTGCGGGCAGGTGTAGAGACCAGTGGAGCTGAAGTTGTAGTTGTTGGTCGATCAAATATCGTAGGAAAGCCGATAGCAAACATGATGCTCCAGAAGGGACCTGGTGCAAATTCAACGGTGACTATTGTACATACCCGCACAAAAGACCTGGAAGGACATTGCAAGCGGGCGGATATTCTTATTGTTGCCGCTGGTGTTCCAGGGCTTGTAAAACCTGAGTGGATCAAACCGGGAGCATGTGTAATTGATGTTGGTGTAAACCGGGTTGGTGAAAAGATAAGTGAGAAAACAGGAAAGAAAATCGCAATTTTAAAAGGTGATGTCGATTTTGATGAAGCCAAAGAGATTGCCGGATGGATTACACCGGTTCCGGGCGGCGTGGGTCCAATGACTATTACAATGCTTATGAAAAATACCCTGAAGTCGCTTAAATTCAAGCTGGGGATTGTTTAGCCCTGCAACAATATCGCAAGACACAAAAAGGAGCTGCTGCTAAATAAAACTGGCAAGTTGCGTTGTCGGGCTAATTATAACCACGACATATAGAAATTATTCCGATTTTAATAACTGTATATTGTGATTAAAAGCTTTTTTCTGAAAATATCCGCCTGGCACGTTTCTCATTAGATTTATTTTTTATGAAAAAATCTTGTGTACTACAAAAGTAATACAAGGTTTTTCCCTTAAAAATTCGACATTTCTCTTGACAAAGCACTTTATTTGTAATAAAATTATAGAAATTTGTGTAATACGAAAGGGCAAAGTCACCGAAAGGCGGCGACGCAAAACCATGGGTCTACAGCCGAAAGGCCACGACAGCCAGGTTGCCGAAGGCTGGTTAATACAATGCCTTTGGGTGCAGACGCCCAAAGGCTTTTTTTTTAAAAATAATAATTTTATCTCAAGTAATAACCGTATTGTGCCGATGAATGGATAAAAGCCTATTTTGTTGAAAAATCAACATAAAATGGGTTTTGCAGACTTGACACGTTCATTGGAATATGATATTGAACGAATTTGAATTTTTTGAATTCAGCATAAACCACTGAAAACAAAGACTTTATATGCTTCATAAAATCATGCTTGGCAGATAATGGCAAGATTGCAGGAGCGGGGGATTAACTAAAAAATATTAATTTTACAGGGTTAATTTATCATGCGAAAAAAAACATCCTTTTTTATCCTGAATAATTCAGGCTCTCCGGCAAGACAAATATCTATTCCCACTTCATTTTTAAGGGTTTTTATCTCAGCTTGTCTGATAATATTCGGCATCGTGATGTACGATTACTTAAATCTAAAAAAGATTTCGACGAAGACCGGAGACAACAGTATAAAAATTTCCAGCCAACTGAGTGAGATTGAAAACCAGCGAAAACAAATTCAGCAATTTGCGGGAGAGATTACTTCTTTAAAATTAAAGCTGGTCGATCTTAATAATTTTGAGAATAAATTACGGATAATTGCAAATATTGAGAAAAAAAACGACCAGAACAGCCTCTTTGGTGTGGGTGGTTCAATACCTGAAGATATGGTCGCACAAATTCCACTTTCGAAAAAACATAACAGCCTGATGCGAGAGATGCATGAGCAGATTAACCAGCTCGATCTGGCCACAACCAATCAAAACAATGGGTTCGAATCTCTTTTTAAGTATATTAAAGAGCAACAGAATATTCTGGCTTCTACACCGGCCATACGTCCGGCAACAGGATGGACAACTTCAAGGTTCGGATATCGGACATCACCATTTACCGGCCGGCGTGAGTTTCATAAAGGTTTTGATATTGCAAACCGGAAAGGGACTCCCATAATTGCTACAGCAAATGGTACAGTAACATTTGCCGGTAAAAAAGGAGCTTATGGAAATGTCGTTGTGATAGATCACGGACATGGAATGGTTACCCGCTATGCACATACGGAGAAGATGCTGGTAAAGCGTAATGATAAGGTTAAACGTGGGGATACCATTGCACTGATTGGAAATACAGGGAGAAGTACAGGTAACCATGTCCATTATGAAGTTCATCTTAACGGAATTCCGGTTAATCCTGAAAAATATATACTTAATTAATCAATCTCTGCTTTAAAGAAAAAATACCTGCAATCGCTAAAAACGTTACCTTTCAAGGGTTATTTTGTAATATTTCCCTTCTCATCAATCCTGATATTGTTTTCAGGGAAATCGGTTTGACTTAATGATCGTATCAATGTCGATGCCCGGTTGTTTTTATCCGGAACAGGATATCCAGGGTATATTTGTTTAAAGGAGTATATCTTTCCTCTTATAAAATTTCCATTTTTATCTAAAACAACCTCTAAAACAGGTGCGATTCCTTTTTCTTTTTTTATTGAGATAATACCGTATGTGCAAAAGTTGCCAAGAGAATATGCTATAAGTTTGTCCTTATAAAATTCCATGGCTCTTGGTACATGAGGACCGTGTCCAATTACAAGATCGGCACCGCTGTCGATGGCCATGTGAGAAAAACGAATAACGTTTCCCCTGGGTTCTCTTCCAAGATATTCCTCTTGATTCCTTGTATGCAGAGCTTTAATTCCTTCTGTTCCGCCGTGAAAGGAGACAATAAAAATATCAAATTCTTTAGAAATATCGCTGATGAAGCCTTTTGCATCGTTGATATTTAAAAGATTATATCCATTGTCATTTGTTGAGAATGCAATGAGACCGATACGGATACCGTTAATTGAGATTTTTGCTATATCGCCCTTTGGACCGGAGTGTTTTATTTTTACTGAATCCAGGGCTCTCATGGTACTTTGTACACCTTCTTTACCAAAATCCCAGGCATGGTTGTTGGCGATACTCATAATATTAAAATGGGCTTTTGCAAGATTGGGTGCGAACTTAACAGGACATTTAAAAGCCCAGATATTAGGGGCATTGATATCTTTTGCGCATTTACCACCATCAATAAGGACCTGTTCCAGATTTCCAAAGACAAGGTCTCCTTTTATAAGAAGGTTCTCAACATGAATGAACAAATCCTTTCCGTTTTCCGGTGGCAGTATTTTGTATCTGTCAGGAAAATCGGTTCCCATCATAATATCGCCGACAGCGATAAGTGAAATTTCTTCTTTTGATTTTGACAAAACCGGATTTGAGGTTATTAATATAAGAAAGGCAATAAAAGATATTATTTTTATCATATCGGTTTCAAATTGCTCCTTTATTTTAACAGGCTAACGTGTTACAATTATCTAACTGTTCACGGGTTCAAAGGTTCAGGGGTTCAAGGTTGCATTCTTGTCCCCGGACTTCATTTTTCAAATAATTTTCCAGGAGGAATAATATATAAATGATCACGAGTTTATTAACAAAGGTCTTTGGCAGCAAAAACGATCGGGAACTAAAAAAGCTTCAACCCACAATTGAAAATATTAACGCATTTGAACCGGAAATTCAAGCATTAAGCGACGAACAGCTCAGAGCTCAGGCTGTCTTATTCAGACAGCGCCTTGAAAATGGCGAATCTCTTGATGACATCCTTCCTGCTGCTTTTGCAACGGTGAGAGAAGCTTCAGTGCGCACACTTAAAATGCGACATTTTGACGCGCAGCTTGTTGGTGGAATTGTCCTTCATCAAGGCAAGATTGCTGAAATGAAAACAGGTGAGGGAAAGACGCTGGCTGCCACTCTTCCTGCCTATCTGAACGCCCTTTCCGGTAAAGGTGTTCATATTATTACGGTAAATGATTACCTGGCCAGGCGTGATACAGAGTGGATGGGTCATATATATAATTTTCTGGGTCTTTCAGTTGGCAGCATTCTGCACGGTCTCGACGATGAAGAGCGCAAGGCAGCATACGGTGCAGATATTACGTACGGAACAAATAATGAGTTCGGGTTCGATTACCTGCGGGATAATATGAAGTTCGACCTCGAGTCGGTTGTACAGGGTGAACTAAATTTTGCAATTGTAGATGAGGTTGACAGTATTCTTGTTGATGAGGCCAGGACACCCCTTATAATTTCCGGTCCTGCCGAAAAATCGACTGATCTGTACTACCAGGTAAACGGCATCATTCCACGGCTTGCTAAAGACAAGGATTATACAATTGATGAAAAAGCCAGGGCAGCCGTATTAACCGAGGAAGGCGTTGCACGGGCCGAGAATATCCTGCAAGTTGATAATCTGTACGATCATAAAAACATAGAGTTGCTTCACCATATAAACCAGGCATTAAAAGCGCATACGCTTTTTAAGCGGGATGTAGATTATATTGTTAAAAATGGTGAAGTAATTATTGTAGATGAGTTTACAGGGCGTTTGATGCCTGGACGCCGCTACAGTGAAGGTTTGCACCAGGCACTTGAAGCCAAAGAAAATGTAAGGATAGAAAATGAGAACCAGACCCTTGCAACTGTCACCTTCCAGAATTATTTCAGAATGTATAATAAACTTGCCGGCATGACCGGAACTGCAGATACGGAAGCAGCTGAGTTCAAAAAGATTTACGACCTTGATGTATCAGTTATTCCCACGAACATGCCCATGATCAGGGATGATTTCCCTGATTCTATATACAAAACCAGAAGGGAAAAATTTGATGCAGTCATGGATGAAATCGAACAGTTGCATCAAAAGGGACAGCCGGTTCTGGTTGGTACAATCTCGATTGACGTTTCAGAAGACCTGAGCAAAAAGCTGAAAAAACGTGGAATAAAGCATACAGTCCTGAATGCAAAAAACCATGAAAAAGAAGCCGAAATTATTGCCATGGCCGGTCAGAAAGGGGGTGTGACGATTTCAACCAATATGGCGGGCAGGGGAACAGATATTGTCCTGGGTGAAGGTGTGACGGATCTGGGAGGTCTTCGTATAATCGGAACTGAAAGACATGAGAGCCGCCGCATAGACAACCAGCTCAGGGGACGTTCCGGAAGGCAGGGTGATCCAGGCTCATCGCGGTTTTACCTTGCCCTTGAGGATGATCTTCTCCGGATATTCGGTGGGGAACGTATTACCGGCATAATGGAGAAACTGGGCATGGAAGAAGGGGAGCCCATCGAACACAACCTGATAAGCAGGGCGATTGAAAATGCTCAGGCAAAGGTCGAAGGACACAATTTTGACATCAGAAAACAACTCATCGAGTATGATGATGTAATGAACCAGCAGCGTGAAGTCATCTACAACCAGCGACGTGAAGCCCTTATGGGGAAAAGCCTGAAATCGTCCATAGAAGATATGATCAGCGAGAAGGCGGAAATAACAGCTGATATGTTTGCAGAGGAAAAAAACCTTCCCGAAGATTGGGACATGAAAGGGTTAAATGAAGCTGTTTACAAACAGTTTAACTTCAGGTTGAATTCTTTTGATGAAGATACACTTGACGGACTGAATAGAGACGGGCTTACTCAGCTTATTTATGAATCCGCCCTTGAGATATATAACCAAAGAGAAGCAATAATCGGTGAAGAAGACTTCAGACAGCTTGAACGCGTTGTCATGTTGCAAACCGTAGATAACCTGTGGAAAGATCATCTTCTGTCAATGGATCACCTGAAAGAGGGTATCGGCCTAAGGGGTTATGCCCAGCAGAATCCACTGCTTGTTTATAAAAAAGAGGGTTTTGAATTGTTTCAGGGCATGATTTCAAGTATAAAAGAAGAGACCCTGGGGATACTTTTCAGAATTCAAATAGCTGAATCTGAAAAAATAGATGATCTAAGAAAGCCCAAAGAGCAGAACCTTACATTTTCCAGCGGAGATGCACCTGCAAGGAAAAAGCCGGTCAAACGGGCTGAGAAAAAAATTGGTCGAAACGCCCCGTGTCCATGCGGAAGCGGGAAAAAATATAAAAAATGCTGCGGAAGATAGTTTTTTGTTGGAAATAAATAGATGAACGACTATAATCCTGAAACAGAAGGGGATGTACTCACTGAAACACGGGATGACATTGCCGAACCTTCCATGTACAGGGTACTGCTCCTTAATGATGACTATACAACCATGGAGTTT
>JAUWMJ010000187.1 GCA_030613225.1 Desulfobacterales bacterium | reverse complement strand
TGTATTGTCAAAATGTTAATATCAATGGCGGGCTGATATGTGAATTCTGTATATTCATCTGTTTTCATATCGGAAATTATTTTACATTCTACAAGTTCATCAAGTATCCGGTGTACCATACGAATAGGAATTTCCAGGGTTTGTGAAATCTGTGCAGCAGTTGAAGGATTATCTCCTCCGGCAAATTTGCCTATCAACAGATGGGCAATCTGCAGAGAAAGGAGTCTTTTAAAATGCGGACTTATCTTAAGATAATCGGGCTCAAATTCATACATATCGACATTCTGGTGTGCAAAAGAGACCTCGGCACCAATAAGAATAATTGCCCAGCTCGCTTGAAGCCATATCAAGAGAAGTGGTAATGCAACAAGACTGGCATATACAGGATTGTTTCTGGCAATTGCTACCTGTAAATATATATATCCCACCTGGGCAAGCTGATAAATAGTACCTGCCACAACACCGGCCAGCAAGCCGGACCTGAAATTAACTTTCGTGTTCGGCATCAAAATATAAATAAAAGTAAAAAGTGCCCAAAGCAGGAAATAGGGTAATAATTTTAAACCGGAGAAAATCAAAGGGCTGAACATCTTTATCAGACCGACTTTTTCTGTTATCACAGCGATCTGGGTAGTTATGAAAACAGGGAGACTGCTGGACATTATGACAAGAATAGGAGTGATAAGCATAAAAGAAAGATAATTGCTGATTTTTCTTTTAAAAGCGCGAGACTTTCTTATACCCCAGATATCATTAAATGAACTTTCAATATGCCCCAGCACCTTTAGAACAGACCAGAACAAAACCGCCACACCGAAACCTGCGATCATACCGCCTTGTGTGTTTTCGATAAGTCTTCCTGCATAGTCAATAATCTTCAAAAGCACTTCTTCCTGTCCTGGGAATTTGTCGAAAAGCCACTTTTCCAAAAGAGTTTCAAACCCGAAACCTTTGGCTATCCCAAGAGCCAGCGCTGCCACCGGACCGATGGAAAGAAGTGAATAAAAAGTTAGAGCGGAAGCTCTTAACAGGCATTTGTCTTCACCAAATTTGCGTATGGCCAGCAGAATAATCCGAAGCTGCCTTAAAAAAAATGCTTTTGTAGAAGGAAGGCCCTTTAGTCGAATCCTCCAGATATCGATTTTAATAAAATTGAAAATTTTTAAGAGCATAATTTAAATTGCTAAAGTGTTGAAAGGAAAGATCTTCCCTTGTTACAACGCCATCAAACTTGACGGTCTTGTAAAAAGTATAACCGATGGTGCCCGCAGGAAATGCCCTTGGGGTGCTAAGCAGAAAGTTCTATATACGCCCCGCAGGAAGTGCCCTTGGGGTGCAAGGCGCAGTGGTTTTTCAGAGACGAGGCAATACAAGTAGTATGCCGAGTTTCTGAAAAACCGCTGCAACGCAGTAGATGGGACTTTCTACGACGCCATCAAACTTAAATATCGGCCTTTTCCATAACAGGCTGTTTTTTAATAGTGATGCGAATCAGGTCTCCAGGGTAAATAAGATCCGGGTCTTTTATTAGGCTCAGCTTTGCCAGTTCCGGGTAAAGGAAAGGATCGCCAAGATATCTTGCAGCAATATCCCACAAAGTATCGCCTTTTACAACAAAATGTATGATTTCTGTTATTCCGACTGCGACATGCGTTGAAATCGTTTCATCCATTTTTCCCGGCTGTGCTTGTTCTGTTTTGAAAGGTTGTTGTTTTGCAGTTTTTAATATCTGTGAATTTTCATCTTCGTCAACAGGCTTTTGCTCGAGTTTCGTAGTCGGTTCTGTTTTGTGTGACTGTGGGCGCTCTATAGTCAGCGTGAAATCGTCTGTTTCGATTCTCAGGACTTCCTTACTTGCCTGTGGCGTCAGAAAATCCGTATTGCTTTTTTTAATTGTTCCGGTAAATTTTTCTTCCGCTACCAGCGACATCCGGTCTGTATCAGCAGGTTCCTCTGTTTTAAAAACTTCATCATCCTTATTTTCGAGTACATCGGCGGCATCAATCAAGATCTCCGAAGTATCGCCCGACACCAAGGGTTGAGGCAAATATACAGACTTTATAGAAGTATCCCGGATGTAATTAACAGCCGGTTCCTTACTTCTATACGCTACTTTCAGATCCTGATCGCTTTCAGGCCACAGCCATATTATGGAAATAAAAATGATAGCCAGGACTAAGACTCCGACAAAAGCGAGACGAAGGTATCTTTTGGGCTGTTCATAGGCGGTTTGGTCGTTTGCGGACAATCTGCGTTCGACCGGAATTTTTCTCTGAACAGTTCGGGCTTTATATGGTATTGCTTTTCGAGCTGCTCTGATTCCAGGCTTTAATAAAACTCTTTCCCCGGACGTCCGGGATTTTTGTTTTGAAGATTTTTCAGTACCAATGCCTGGATGCTTGCCGGCAGCATCTAAAGAATCAGGGCTGGTTGAATGGATGATGCTCTCTTGCTTTGCTTTCTCCTCAGGGGTGGTCTGAGAGTGACTTTCTGATACAGGGATATTTTCGTCAGGCAAGGGTTTGTCGGGGTCCGACTTTGGTTTTAAAGCACTTGTTAAGCTTTTCAGCGAATCTGCAAGTTCGTCTGAATCTTCAAGCCGGCAGAGAAGTTCAAAATCAGTGTGCAAAATTATTTCGTCATTTTTGACTGCAAACCTATCGAACGCAGTGACCATGCCAAGTGCCGGCAAGGTGCTGAAATTTAACCCTGAAGCAGGAATGATATCCAGAACCTCGTCAACCGTAAATGCCGTCAAGCCTGTGCTTATTCGCGATATAATTAGCTGGCCGGTTGATCTGTCATCTGATTCTTTCATGCCGAATTTACGCTTAAGGCTGATAACTACTGTAATTTTTCCGCGATGTGAAAACACGCCTGCCACAGAGTCAGGCGTAAGGGGGACAGATCTGATTTCCGGCATTGTAATGATAGCTTCTGCATCCACTGCCGGAACAGCTAAACAATACGGTCCTACCCGAAAGGTTAAAAAAGAATTGTCGTGTTGTGCGTTGTCCATTATACTTTTCTGATAGAATTTGCTGGATATATAGTATTATCTTCTCAACATATATATTATCGCCCACTTTCTCCTATTCCATTAGTTATTTTTTCCAAGACTTCTCCGGCTTTTCTATTTATTCGTACGTCGCATATTTCATCACACGGGGTTTCAGACAGGTTGATAATAGCAAGAAACGCCCCGCTGTTTTTAGCATAAACCGGCATATGAGCCGCAGGCTGAACGACCAGGGTTGAACCTACAACCATAAAGAAATTGCTGTTTTTAGATAGAATTACAGCCTGTTCGACTTTGTCGGCAGGCATCGCCTGCCCGAAAGATATTGTATCCGGCTTCAGGTAGCCTCCACACTCACCTTCCGGCGCATTATCTTCGTCATCCAGACGCTTTTTGGCTTCATGGATGGAAGATATTTTGCTGCAATGCATACACCGTATCCGGCAGGTGTTGCCATGCAGTTCGATTATTTTATCATCAGGAAGACCTGCCTGCTGGTGCAAACCGTCAATATTCTGAGTGATAACAGCTTCAAGGAGTCCCATTTCGTGGAGTTTGGTAACCGCCAAATGAGCGGGGTTTGGTTTTGCCCGCGTCAAGTCGGCATAAAGTTCCGACCATCGACGCCAGTATTCAATACGGGCCTCTTTTGATGACATGAATTCATCAAAATAGACAGGCCGGAATTTATCCCAGATTCCACCCTTGCTGCGGTAATCCGGAATTCCACTTTCAGTTGATATGCCGGCACCGGTGAAAATAACATTTTTTCCTGCTTCTGAAATTTTTTCGGAAATAATCGCGATCTCTTTGTTCATTTTTTTGTTTCCTTTTTTGACTACTCACGTAGTCAGGCTGAGTAGTTACCCTTTTTATTCAATTTTTAAAACCACACCCTTTGGGCCCGGATTCTTTACTTTTTTCGTCTTCCTTCTTCGCCTGCGGCTACGCAGGACAAGCCCTTTGTGCTTTTCCCTGCCTCGGCGTAGCCAAAGGCAAAGACGGGCCGTGCCTCGGCGTAGCCAAGGGCGAAGACGGGCCGTGCCTCGGCGTAGCCAAGGGCGAAGACGGGTGCCTTCTATCCCTTTACTCATAATTTTAATTTTTGTAAAGAACAACAGAATAAGAAAAAACTAATCAAAATCTAAATTCTCCTTATAAATATATTGATATAGTTCATAAAATCATGTAACGTTGTGCAAAGCCGTATCTAAAAATTGATGCTTTCATAAAAAGTCTTTAAATAAGCGCCGGATGGCATCGGAAAAATCTGATTTCCCCTCCCTGTCAGGCGGGGGATCAATGGGAGGCAAGCATGAAAATTCAGTGCCCCAATTGTAAAACTGAATACAGGGTAGATGATGATAGAATTCCGGATAAGGGTGTTTATTCCAGATGCAAACAATGCCAGACCAAATTTTTTGTAAAAAAAGAAACTAAACCATCTGAAAAAAAGCAAGCCGGCAAGTGGATAGAATGTCCTGAATGCGGTTTTACACAAGCTTCATCTCAGACCTGTAAATATTGCGGGGCTCGTATTTCGACAAGCACCGGTTCAGTAAAAGAGAGAATTCAAGCGGAGAAAGAAACACCTGATAAAAAAGAAAAAGAACCTGCAAAAAAAGAGGCTGCCGCAGCCCAGACGAAGGAAGAAAAATTAACAGAAAAAAGCGATATTTCAGACCAGGAAAAACTTATTGACCAGTATGTTGAGCAGGGCGATCAGGAAAATGCCGCAAAGCTTTTGCTTGAGATAATCACAAAATTCGCCAGGGAGAAAAACTTTACTAAAGCGGAAGAGCTGAGAGAAAAGCTATATGAAGTTGCCCCCATGGCTTTAAAGGAAATTGTCAGCTCAGGCGAAATTATTGAAGAAGAGAAAAGCCGGGTCTTGGATAAAAATTATCTTGAAATCTGGGCCAGACTTTTTGACACTCTTACTAAGGATGAATCGAATACCCTTTATTTTGCCATGAAAACGAAGGCATTTAAAGCAGGCCAGCCTGTTTTTGAACAGGGTCAACTCGATTCAAGGATGTATTTTATAAAAAAAGGCCGATTTCAAATGGTATATCATGATCATTTCGGACCGCAGGAAGCGGTTTTAAAGGAGTTGACACCCGGAGACATCGCAAATGATGAAGCGTTTTTTTCCTTTACAGTATGTACTGCTTCTCTTATTGCTTTTACTGATGCGGAAATGTTTTTTCTTGAAAAAAATATTCTGACCGAGTGGGAGAATAAACATCCAGGGATTGAAAATAAACTTAGACAATTTTCCCGCTTGTTCGAAAAAGTGGGCGATTTGATACAAAAATCAGGGCTGCAGTTAAGAGGGCATAAGCGGGTAAAAATATCTCGCATTGCCATGGTTCAACCTTTAGACAATTCCGGGAAACCGCTAAAGAGTCCCTATAGGGTATCCCTTTTTGATATTTCGGCGGGCGGTGTCAGTTACGGCTTTAAGCTTAATAAAAAAGAGGATGCCGGTCAATTGTTAGACTCCTGGATAAACATTCAAACAGTTTATCAAAACCCGACAGGTAAACACAAGATTAACTGTAACGGTAAGATCGTTGCAGTTCACCTTCAGCCTTTTGATGAAAGCAGCGTCCATGTTCAATTTGAAGAACTTCTGGCTGAACAGGTTATAGTTGATATTGGGCGTGAAACTCTTCCCGCCGGATAGAAATCTACCTTCAGATAAGTGAATAACGGCAACAAATTCAGGGTTCCTGACCTATCCTAAACAGGAGGTAATGATGCAAAAACATCTAAAAGCCTTTTACCTGATTATTTTCGCGGCAAGTCTGATCCTGAGTTCCGCCGGCTGCCAGATAGCCCCTTTGATGGGCACACCTGTTGTGTCTGAAGGATTAAAAGACGGTGTTTATGAAGGGGAATACAGGAAAGGAATAAATAAAGCCATTATAAAGGTTACAATTACCGACGGCAGGATAGCCGAAATTGAACTGGTGAAGCACTTTGCCTCATGGAAAGGTAAAAAACCAGGTGAAGTTATACCTCAAAGAATTATATCACAGCAGTCCACGAGGGTTGATGCGGTATCCGGAGCTACTAACAGCAGCAGAGTAATAATGAATGCCGTGCAGAAGGCAATCGAAAAGGCTTATAAATAGGATAAAGGTTCACGGGTTCAGGGTTCACCGTTCAGGGTTACCATTGCTTGCAGACTGTAAGTACTTAATGAAACAATTGCAGTGCGGGTGCGTCTATAATGATCATGCACGTCCTGGAACTCAGCTTGACCCAACGCCAGGTAAAGTTCACTCTATAGGTCTTAATATAATTCCATTCGGTCAACCTTTGAACCCGCAAATGTTTACTAAACAGGAGAAATTTAGATGACGGATTTCAAATACCAGGAGATATTTCCCATTGGGGAAGATACAACCGAATATCGCCTGTTGACTCAAGAACATGTTTCATCAAAATCATTTGAAGACAGCGAAATTTTAAAAATAGCTCCTG